>JAJFIP010000071.1 GCA_021774875.1 Emcibacter sp. | reverse complement strand
TCTGAGGATGAGAAAAAAACTTTTAGAACTGCATTGGAAACAATTTTATCGGACCGCATTATAGCGGGCTTTGATGATCTCCTTAATATACTTGGAGAGAAATATGAAGCTAATGCACCTGAATCTGTTGGGTTAAATCAGTACGCGGGAGGATCAGGAGTATATAAAAGATTAGTTCGAAGATATACGACCCTTAATCTTACCCCTGAACAAATCCATGCAAATGGAATACAGGCCGTAAAAGAAATTTCTTCCCGAATGAAGAAAATAAGGGATGAATTGGGTTTTAAAGGGTCAGCACGAGAATTTCATGATCAATTAAAGACTGATTCGAAGTTTATTGCAAAGACGCCTGCAGATGTAGAATCAAAATATATGGCGTATATTCGCAGGATTGAACCGAAATTGGGTTCTTATTTTAAGTATATACCCAAAACCCCCTATGGCGTTAAACGCTTGTCGCTTGAGGCGGAACCTAGCATGACATTTGGTTATTATGATATGTCAATGGCTCCCAAACCGATAGGTTATTATTTTTATAATGGGTCCGACCTTATAAATCGTAGCTTGATTGGTGCGGGTTCTCTTATTTATCATGAATTAGTGCCGGGTCATCATTTTCAACTTGCTATTCAGAGAGAAAATGAAGAGCTACAGTCTTTCCGTAAATATTATCTCGTTTCAGCTTCGACGGAGGGTTGGGCTGAATACGCGGCCAGTCTTGGTGTGGAACTTGGTTTGTATGAAACTCCCTATGAACTATATGGTCGTTATATCATGGAAATGTTTCTTGCGACGCGGTTGGTGGTGGATACAGGTATGAACGCTTTTGGGTGGTCTTTGGAGGACGCCCGATCTTATATGCTAAAGCATGTGTATCTTTCTGATGTAGAAATTGCTTCTGAAACGCTTCGATATTCAACAAGTATTCCGGGTCAGGCATTAGCCTATCGTCTTGGATTTGAGAAAATTTGGCAACTCAGAAAGTCCGCAAAGAAGGCATTGGGGGACAAGTTTGATATTCGCGATTTTCACAATATCATTCTGTCGGATGGTGTTAAGCCGCTAGTGGTATTAGAAGCCAAGGTTAATCGATATATTACTGAAACAAAGAAGAAATAGGACGGAAAATGAAAGTTATATTAACGATATGTATTTTTGTATTTACAACAATGTCAGCCATGGCGAGCGAGCCCTTTAATATTGGTGAGAAACGGATTCTATCTTCAAAAATACTTGGAGAAGATCGCCCTTATTATGTCTATGTCCCCAAGTCTTATGGTGAAAATAAATATCTGCCTAAAAAATATCCGGTATTATATATTTTGGATGGAGAGGATCACTTCCATTCCGCGTCAGGTATGATTAATTATATGAGTGCTACGGCTAATCAGATACCGGAACTTATTGTCGTTGCAATACCTAATACGAAGGATCGTATGCAAAATATGACACCTACGCAGTCCTTAATAAATTATGATGGAAAAGAACAAAAGAGCCTTTCAACAAGCGGTGGCGGGGATAAATTCTTGGAATATATAGAAAAGGAATTGATTCCGGAGATAGAGGCTAATTATCGTACTGTACCGCACAGAACTTTTGTCGGGCACTCGCTTGGCGGTTTGATTGTATTGCATAGCTTATTTACACAACCCGGGATATTTCAAAATTATATCGCAATAGATTCCAGCTTATGGTGGGATAATCAAATAATGAACAAGCGGGCAGAAGGCCTCGATGCAGAATCTATTGATAGTAATTCTCGTGTTTATATGACCGTTGGCGGACAAAAAACAACAGGAAAATTTAAGGATGCTATTATCATGTTGATTAGCAATATGCGCTTTGTTGAATATATGCAAAAGAGCAAAATTCCAAACCTAAAATTAAAATTTCAGCAATTTCCAAAGGAAAACCATGGAACTGTGCCTATACTAAGTCTTTATTATGGTTTATTGTATGGTTTTGAAGGGTATGAAGCTGACGCGGAGCTTATGTTTGGTGACGTGAAGGGAATTTCAGATCATTACAAGGTTTTTTCTGAAACATTCGGATTAAATTTTTTGCCTCCGGAAAATACTGTTGATATAGTCGCTGCATATCAAATTGAATTAAAAGACATAGAGGCTGCACGTAAACTTTTGGAATTAAATGTTAAGAATTATCCAAATTCTGAAAATGCGAAAGCAACTCTAGCGAAATTTGTGAAAGATCATGGCTTGGCAGAGTAATTGCTTAAATGCGGAAACTATGTTCGTAGAGTTACAACTTTTAAGTTTTAATGTTTCATCACGCTCCAACATAAAAACCGGTAACTCTCATCCTTGCAACCCTTTTGGATCGCCCCGGAGCGCGAGAAATTATAGCCATGGATACGGCGGATATAGTCGCGGACCTCGTGGGTGTCGCGCGGCATGCGCCGACTGAAATAATCGTACAGATCGCCTTCCTCTACTGCGCTCATCGGCGACGCCCCGCCAGTCAAAGGTGAAAAGCCCGTCAAACCCGCCGGATATATACTGTTTGTGCCATGTCCGGACCGTGTCATCGTCAAGCTGTTTTTCGGAAAATTAAGGATTCCGGGTATAGTTACAAAAATATTTCAATTTATGTGCGGTAATTAATTTTTCAAACTTTCCAACTTTATTCTGGCGGCAATAATTTTTGGCTAATATATTTCTTGTTTTGGCGTTATCTTCGTCGTCTTCCCCGTATAAGTACTGGTTTAATTTCAGATATTGCAGAAGAAATTTTTCTTGTTTCTCAAGTTGCCCGGTCAATCCATACAGTGAAAAAAGTTGTTTTAAATAATAAAGCTGCTTGTAATCAGCTTTATTATTTTTCTTTGAAATTTTTATATTTTCCATCACCAGCGGAATCGCATTTTTATAGTCTTTATTGGCAATAAGCAGCTTGTAATAAAGTGTACGGCTTATCATGGTTGTCTCATGAATGGCACCTAGGTTTTCCCGGGAAAGATAAAAAGCCAACTTTACTCTCTCGGCGACTTCATTCAGGCGCCCGGCATTATTATAATATGTATTCAGATTTTTAAGCTGATTGATATATCTGGCCTGTTTATGCTGATCGAGGGCATGACTTCCTTCAAGTGCTCTCTCACCATATTTTATGGCAAGGGGCCATTTTTTTTGCTGGGTGGCCTTATGTGCTTTTATAATTACCCTGCCTAATTTCTTTTCGGTCCAGTCTGTTTCAAATGCAGACATCTGACCAAGAACAGAATGACCGAGAAAGATAACTATGGCCAAAGGAAGATAAAGTAATCTTCTTTTCACGTGTACCGTCCCTAAATATAATTTCTATTTTGATGCAGTGTATATTTTTTTATCGCCTAAGGAAAGTCTTGGTATTTTACCAATACCTTCACATAGGCTATAATTTGAAAAACTGCATTTTAGAATTAGAGGGTTTTTGAAAAACTGGCGTCTACGTATAGAATATTATTATAATTTTGGTTTGTTGAATGGCAATATCAGACAATAAGGCACTCGTTGCGAAGCTTTTTCGGAGATATGAAATAAATATCCGAAAGTTTCTGATGCGTAAGACCTACCAGAAAGAAGATGTAGAGGATATCGTTCAGGAGACTTTTCTGAAAGCTCATAAAGTTTCTGAGTGGAATGAAGTAAAGAATCCTGAAGCTTTTCTCGTGAGTATTGCGAAAAACACCTACAAAGATCATATTCGCAAGGAAACCCGGCGTATTTCATACAGTGACGTGGATATCTCCCGGCTGGAATTAACAGACGAGGCGCCATCGCCTGAACAGACTTTGTCAGGGCAACAGGAAATCCAGGAACTTGAGTTTGTCATCAACAGCCTGACACCACGGGTGAAGCAGGCAATTGTCCTGATCAAAATCTTGAATAGCTCATATGCGGAAGCCTCGGAAATTATGAATGTTTCGCTGAGTACATTGGAAAGTCATGTTGCAAAAGGCATGTCAGAATGCAGAAAAAAAATGCAAGCTCAAATGGCATATTCCGGTTTGCCTGAGCTTGACGATAATATATTCTCGCTTTCTCAACATAAATCATCAAAACGATAGTGAACGTTGGATATGGAAAACATTAAATTAAAAACAGACGACATATATGGTCAGGCCGCATATTGGTTCACCTTGTTTGAAAGTGGCCGGACCACAGTTGAGCAGAAGATGACATTTGAAATATGGGTCAATGAAAAAGCAGAACACGAAAAGGCTTTTGAAGAAATTAAATCCCTGTCCGGCAATATGCGGGCTTTATCAGTAGACATACACAATCGTGAGAAAAATCAGGATACGGAGCTCAGCCGTACAGTGAGGCAAGCAGCCACTAGGGTAAAATTACTTAGAAAACGGAAAAAATCTTTATCCCTGGGTCGACGCGTGGCAAGCATAGCCGCGGCAATAATTGTTTCATTAGGTGGGCTGTGGCTATGGCAGTGGCCGGCATTGAATGAGGGAGTGACCTCCTATCAAACGGCGATTGGCGAGCAAAAAACAGTGATGCTATCAGATGGCTCGCTGGTAACGCTAAACACGGATTCAGAACTTTCCGTTGCCATGACAGATAACCTTCGGCGTCTTCATCTGATAAGGGGAGAGGTTTACTTTGAGGTGGCAAAGGATAAAAACCGTCCTTTTGAGGTAGCCGTACAAAAGGCTTTTGTAAAAGCCGTTGGGACAGCATTTAATATCCACCATCGCGATGCGGAGGTTTCAATACTGGTAACCGAAGGCAAGGTCGAGGTAAAATCCAAGTTTGCGCCGCTTTCACCTGCACAGGAAATAAAGCAACTATCCGAGAAAAAAGAATTTCTGGTGACCGGAGATCAAATCATATTTGGCAGGGAAAAACTTAAGCGGATTCAGTTGGAAGAAAAAATGATTAACCGAAGAACTTTATGGCGAGAAGGCAAAATCATTCTGGATAATAAGTCTCTGGCCGAAATAGTTCGTGAAATTCAGCCATACACTACTGAAAAAATAGTCATTGCTGATGAAGAGGTCGCCATTCTTATTGCCGGCGGAGTTTTCAAAATGGGTGAGATCAATAGCTTTTTTAATGCCCTTGAATCTGCCCTGCCGGTTAAAATTGTCCGGCAAAAAGGGATTATTATCTTAACCCGGCGTCAGGACAAAGGTCAGCATACAAAACAGCGCAGAGAAATATAAAGACAGAAATCCATAAAGAAAAATTATTTTTTAGCGGGTTTTGAAATTTTCATCGTCTTCCATTTTGAGTGCATATTAAAGAAAGAACTTAACCGTAAGTTCGCCATTCATTAATGGGTGGATGTGGAAAAAGGCACTCCTTATCAAAGGGAGAATTATGATGAAGAAATTGAGAAATACCGTATCTGTAATTGCGGTCGCAACCGCACTAATGACATATGGATCATTATCATTACAGGCATCAGAAAATGAGAACTCAACTTATAAATTTGATATCAAGTCACAATCACTTATCAGCGCCATAACAAAATTTTCACATCAGGCAGACATACAAATTATTTATTCCCGTGATCTGGTAAAGAATTTCACGACAGAAGGCTTGAACGGTGAGTATCGTCCGGAAGAAGGGCTTTTGCATTTATTGAAAAATATGGGTCTCGCTATAAAGCGCACGGACGAGAATACCTATGCAATTATGTATAAACCAGTTGCCAATATTCAAAATATCAGCTTATCGGCTACGGCAGATGAAATGGCATATTATGAAGAAAGTATCGCGGTTCTTGACGAAGATGAACGTGCGGATGATGAAGAATTGGGCATTGACGAAGTTATTGTCACTGCCTCCCGCCGTGAACAAAATCTGCAGGATGTAAGTTCCAGTATTACAGCAATCAGTGGGCAAGACCTGGAAAAGAAACAC
>JAJFIP010000008.1 GCA_021774875.1 Emcibacter sp. | reverse complement strand
GTTTTTCTTTAACCCTTCCCAGTTCCACTCAGGCGGCCCCTGTGGTCCTCGATTATTTTTAGTGGGATTAATCCAATTGGTTGCGTGATGCCGGGCCGCATTCTGCCCGGTCATAATTGAGATGCGTGTAGGCGAACAAACACTCATCGCATAGAAATTATTGAACCGAATCCCCTGCTTCGCCAAACGTTCCATACTAGGGGTAATATAAAAATCATTGAGTGGATAACGCTTAGGTTTGCCTTTTGCATCGGTTAGAAATGGAACCGAGGTATCCATCACTCCCATATCATCCACTAAGAACACCACAATGTTAGGTGGCTTTATCTTTTCGTTTTGAATGTTAGCGGCAACGACTTGAGTGATCGCCGATACAGAAAACAGAAATAGCATCAAGCAACGAATTGCAACCAGCCTTGTTGAACATAAAAAATGAGGACTCATGGTGTGATGAACTTCCTTTAACTGAAATCAATATAAGTTTGTACTGATTTGAATATAACACGTCGCCCCTATTGATGTCTAATGAAGCATTGTGTTTCTTACACAGAACCCAGGTTTCAAAAAAACTCAAGATTCCAGGAGCCAGCAGCTTTATAACGCATGAACTATATAAAAAATTGAACCGTTCGATACTCTCGAACTCCGCAGCGAGATTCTCAAGATACGATTTCGCAAGTTCATCCCGATCTGCATTATTCTTCCTCAAGTTTTCTCGCCAGTCTGTGCAATACGTGATGAAGCCGGTATGGTCAAGGACACCATTTTATTTATTCCGACAAATGTCTACCTTGATATATTATAACATATATTGGTCATGCCATAGCTTGCTAATCTTCTCTCCCAGCAGTGCTTTCATCCGATCATCACTGCGGCTCCATATACGATTAATACTCATGGCGGCGTCATAGAGTTGTTCAGCCTCCTCCTTAAATCGCTGCGAGAAGTGTATTGCGTGGGCGATACAAAGCATCTCCTGAAAGATGGCACCTATAATCTCCGTAGTCTTCTCTGACTTATATGTTGGGAGATATTTCTTAACTTTCTCTTCAGTCTCATCTTCGGATTTTTGATATGAATTAAGGACGGGTTTATAGTCCCACTTATCCATTCCGGTTGTAGTCACTAACAGATAGAGTCGCAGTTTGCGGGTTGCGTTGGCAAGATCGATCAGTACATGTAGCCATTTCTCATCGCCTCCTATCAATCGTTCCTCAAGGTCTTTATAGTCTTTGTGTATTCGCCCCAACTGATTGATGAGCTCGGGATTTGGATTGGGTTCAAGCTCCTTTCCAAACTCTTTGGTGACAAATAGGCGACTGAGTGTAGTCACGGGGCTCATATAAACCACCGTAAACAATTTCTCGGACGAAGGGGGCGAACCTTCAGTAAATGGATTGCTGCGCAGTGCTGACAGAGGGAGATTTTGAGTTTTTTTTACATATTCGGAGAACTTGCTTTGGATATGTGCCCACGTTGCTACATCACCTTGGCGACTTGACTGTGTGAGCGCTTTTTTCGTCAATTGCACTGTGGTTAGTGCAATGACGCCAGCAACGCATCCAAGCGGAAATTGATAGAGTTTCAATGCAAAATTAAAGCCTTGCGTCGTAAGGTCAAATAAAATTGGGCGTTCGCTCCACCATATCAACAAAGTGGAAAGTGGTATGAGAGCAATCATTGCAAAGATCAAGAAGTTAAGGATTATCGTTAAGCACCGTGTCAGGTCGTTCTGTAACCTATTATTCATGCTCCACCACCTAAGTTGCTCCATAGATAGTTACTCAATTAACCCTAGGCTGCAAATCCACAGCTTAGCATGCTAGCATAGTCGCATCGTAACTTAAATCATAACAAACGACTATTGGTTTGTCATGCCTCATTAGTCGCGATATCCAGTTCTTCGATTCGTTCCGATTATAGCTTTTGGTAGAATAGGGTCCTCAGGAGTAAACCTCGCCTCACAGAAATGTCCCTGCTTTCCTGTCGTCACATAGTGTTAAGATTTCATCAACCCCTGGATCATATTAACGGAGTGTCTCTTATGTGTCGTTGGCTTGCGTATGCTGGATCACCGCTCAAGTTGAGTGCCTTGTTAACTCGTCCGAATCATTCGCTGATTGACCAAAGCCGCCATGCGACTCAAAATATTGAGAGCTTGAATGGAGATGGATTTGGGGTGGGCTGGTACAGAGCAGATCCCACGCCGGGCGTTTATCGCGATACTCATCCGGCGTGGAATGACGCGAACTTTCTGCATTTGTCGGAGCATATTCATTCGAAACTCTTTCTGGCACATATTCGTGCTGCGACCGGAACTCCGGTACAAAATACCAACTGCCATCCCTTTGCTTTCGAGAACTGGTTGTTTCAGCATAATGGCTCGGTACCTGATTTCCGTTCTCTGAAACGCCAATTACTATTCGACATTGATCCTGAGCTATTTCCCTTTATAGAGGGCTCAACAGATTCGGAGATTCTATTCTTTCTGGCACTCACGTTTGGACTAAGAGATGATCCCCCGACTGCCCTGGCCCGGATGATCGGGCATATCGAACGAGTCCGCACGGCCGCTGGTATTGAACGACCTATTTTTTTCAGCGCCTGTACGACCGATGGAGAACGACTGTGGGCAGTGCGTTACTCCAGCAATCAACAGTCACGGACTCTGTATCACAGTTGTCACCTGCGGGCCTTACATGATATCGATGATACCTATGAAGTATTGCCCAGCGATGCAATCATTGTTGTGTCAGAGCCATTGGATGATCTCACCAAACATTGGGAGGCAGTGCCGGAATCATCGATGCTCATCGTCGAAGAGGGCTCAGCGAGAGTAACATCTTTTTCACCAGAATAATGATATTCTCTAGCGGCCATAGAATAACAAAGTTCTCGGGAACCGTTTTACATTTTCCATATGATTAAAAGCGAATGTACCTCTTTAAAAAGCCAAGCACTCAGCAGATCAATGAATTCATTGCGTCACAAGCGCGGCTCGACTTTACTTATTCAATGGTTGGGGCCACGAAGCATGAGGACTCCCCTCCAGGATTTGTGGTTGATCACAACCGTGTTTGCCTGGGAACAGGCAAAGCAACTTTTGAAGTCGCTAAACAAGCATTGTCTGAATGGCTGCAGTTCCGGTTTGACTGGATTGAACTTCATCGCTTAGACGTAATTCCTGAGCCCGATCAAACGGTCGGCGTCCTGGCACATGCATTGGGACTCTGGGTCCTCAATGCGTGTCGCGTGGTGTATGTTATTGAGGAAGCAGAACCAGTTCACCGTTTGGCTGTTGCCTATGGGACGCTGCCGGAACATGCGGAATCAGGTGAAGAACGGTTTCAAGTAGAGTGGCACTCTGAAGATGATTCCGTTTGGTATGACATCTTTGCATTCTCTCGCCCCAACCAATTGTTTACTAAATTTGCTTATCCCTATGTACGCAGAAAACAAAAGCAGTTTGCGAGAGAATCGAAACAGGCCATGAAAGATGCGATTGCTAAAGTACAAAAATAAAATTGGCAGCGATTGCTATTTGTTTTGTCGATATGCCTCTCTTTTCGAGTCGAAAGCTTGTGTGAAGACACTCGGTTTTCCATCTGATTTAGAATCATGAATTAGTATTCAAATGCGTATGTCATTTTTTGTATGATTGATATCTTTATAAAGCCTCTCTTTTATTCAAATAATCGGTAGCAATCTGCTGAAGTTATACGTTTCTAATAACAGACATACGTATCTAATACGAGTTCTGTATCAATGCATTTCATAACGCTTGATCCAGTAAAGACATACAGAACGATCATCTTGTTATTTTTACATTCACCTCTTCTTAACACTCGTTAGCAAAGTTCAAGTTGCCAGTAAACGATATCGTTTCAAAGGCACTCTTTAACTCAATCGGGCCAACTGTATTTTTTTTTGGTTGAACAATTGTTGTCCGAAAAGGGGGAACCTACCGATGCGAAAAACTGGTTTTATGCTCACATTGTTTGCGCTGATGATTTTTGCCAGTGATGCTTATGCCCAACGTGGAGGCGGCCGCGGTGGCGGAGGCCCACGGGGTGGAGGCGGTGGTCAAGGTGGCGGAGCCCAGCAAGGTGCAGGAGGTGGTCAATGCCAACGAGGCCAGCAGGGAGCCGGTGGAACTCAAATGCGACGTGGTCGTGGAAACCAAAACGGAGATGCCGGAACTGTTGATGCAATCGAAGAGCTCACTGAGTTGATGGCTCGGATTGATCAAAACCGTGACGGTGTGATCGCGCGCAATGAAGTGCCGTCTCAACTGATACCTCGCATGACAAGCGCCGATAGCAACGGAGATGGTGTCTTGAATCGTCAGGAACAATTAGCGGTCGTTGATCGTGCCAGAATATTAAGTGGTCTTCCCAATGTCACTGGATTAGGACTTACTGCGGATATATTCACAATGTTAGATAAAAATAAAGATAGTGCCGTCAGTCGTGTAGAGACGCCCAGACAACTACAACGACTCTTTCGATCTCTCGATTCCAATAACGATGCTATTGTTGACACAGAGGAGCAAAAGGCAGCCCTCTATCGTATCAAAGGTAAGCTCAATCCTGAGAAACCCAAAGTTCGAGAGCCCGCAACATAAGCTTGTTGTGTGCAAAAACACGAGTGTCAGGAACCGATTAAAGACTTAATGGTGTACTTCCTTGGGGCGACTGGATTTTCGTTTTCCGAGATCGAAAGTTCCAGTCTGCTTCACCAGTCAACAATAGGTTTCTGGCACTTTTTTGTTTTTTTCTGAAACTATATCAAGTTTCAGGAAAGCAAGCCTCTTGAGAGAAGGCCTTCTAAATAGGTCGAAACGATCGACAAATCAGGCGGTTCAGAGCGGAAAGCAACGTGGCTATCGGGGCGTATGACAAACAGAGTCGGGTCAATCACTCCGAATCGCGCGTGTGCATCACCATCAATGTCGTGCAACCAGTGATCGATCATAGGTGATTGGGAAAGTGTGTCCGGCAGTGGTGTGGTTGAGATGATCCAAAATGAACCGCCAATCGACTGCATGGCTGTTTCGAACTCGCCTCTCTCGGGTATTTCAGATTGATCAGCTACCATCCACAGCAAGATATGCCCTTCAGTCTGACTGAGTTGATTCAATCTGATCTCATCCTTGCTTCCTATCTTCTGAAGTGGCCCGGCGTCTGGCATACGATCACCGGGGAGCACCCCAATCCATTTTTGTTGTGCTTCGTGACCGGCAAAGTGATATCCCCCCACAATGGGACTGTCACGATAATGAAATTCCAATTCCGATTCGGCACTGGCTATTTGATTCTGGCCCCGCGACGAATACAGCATGGCACAAAAAGTACGCTTCACACGTTCGACGGCTGCCGGATTTTTGGGAACATCCCGTAGTTCTTCCGCAGCATCACCGCTTGCTGCTACCGCTGCCGCGACCGGTCGGCGTTCCAGTTCATAGCTGTCGAGTAAAACGTCGTTGGCTTTTCCGCTGGCGACAAGCGAGAGCTTCCAGCCCAAGTTAAAAGAATCCTGGATTCCCATATTCATGCCATGCCCTTCAATCGGACTGCATGCATGCGCGGCATCGCCGGCAAGCAACACACAACCAGAACGGTAATGGCCACTTAATTGGCAATGCGCGTGGTATAACATCGGCTTGTCTGGTTCATCCAATGATGTACCGGGTGAGAGTTGTTCGAGACCCTGATTGATGCTCGAAAGAATCTCAGCCGACTCTGTATTGTCTTCAGCACGAAAATAAATCCGCCATCGCCCCGCAGGAAGCGGAACTGGGTTCAGTGCAGGATTTTCAAGTTGGATTGCCGCCATATCTGGTTCGTGCTGCCAATTCTTCAGATGACCATCGATGACTCCCCATTGTACCGGATAGCGATGACCGGCAACTTCGATACCAATCGCTTCTCGCACTCTGCTATGAATGCCATCTGCACCCACTAACCAATCAGAAGTCACAGTGTGCTCCGTTCCATCAGTAGCTCGCAAAGAAGCTTTCACGTTTGTTTCAGTTTGCTCCAACTTGCTCAGTTCCCATCCTCGGGTAACGGCTCC
>JAJFIP010000070.1 GCA_021774875.1 Emcibacter sp. | reverse complement strand
CTTGATGTCAAGGATGGCCGGGTGGTCAAGGGCGTCAATTTCGTCGGCCTGAAAGATGCCGGTGATCCGGTTGAGCAGGCGGTGATCTATGATCACGCCGGCGCCGATGAGCTGTGTTTTCTTGACATTACCGCCTCCAGCGATGACCGGGGCATCATTTTGGATGTGGTGCGGGCGACGGCGGAAAAATGTTTCATGCCGCTGACTGTTGGCGGTGGGGTAAGAAATGCCGAAGACGTGCGGGCTTTGCTGCTCGCCGGTGCTGATAAAGTATCAGTGATGACGGCGGCAGTAACAAGACCTGAACTGGTGAAAGAGCTGGCGGAAAAATTCGGCTCCCAATGTATTGTAGTTGCCATTGATGCCAAGTCGGTCGGGCCTGACAGATATGAGGTCTTCACCCACGGCGGCCGGACGGCAACGGGCCTTGATGCGGTGGCATACGCCAAACAGGTGGCGGATTATGGTGCGGGGGAGATTTTGCTGACCTCCATGGATCGGGACGGGACCAAATCGGGATTTAACCTTGAACTCACACGAGCCATCGCCGATAGTGTCTCCATCCCCGTGATCGCATCCGGCGGGGTTGGCACATTGGAACATCTTGTGGAAGGGGTGCGGGACGGCCACGCCAGCGCGGTTTTGGCGGCCTCGATCTTTCACTTCGGGGAATATACGGTGGCTGAGGCCAAAGAATATATGAACAAAGCAGGCATAGCGGTAAGGTTATAGATGATGGATAAGGCAGAAATACTAGACAGGCTTGAACAGGTTATCCAGTCCCGCAAGGACGGTGATGCGGACAAAAGCTATGTGGCAAAGCTGTTCAAAAAAGGCCGCCAGAAAATCGCTCAAAAAGTCGGCGAAGAAGGGGTTGAGACCGCCCTCGCCGCCGGAGCGGATAACAGGGGAGAGGTGATCTCAGAATCCGCCGACCTGTTATTTCACCTGATGGTTCTCTGGGCCGATATGGGCATCAGCGCGGATGATATTTTCGAGGAACTGGCAAGACGTGAGGGCATTTCCGGCATTGATGAGAAAAACTCGCGAGGATGAAGAAGTGGGCTTACTTCGTAAAACTGGGAGGTAATCTGACATAACAACATCCATATATCAGAAAAGGCATAGTTTTCTGATATAAAGAATTGATAATGTCAAAAAGTTACGCTAAGATAGGCTATAAAGTGAAAAATAGAATTGGGTCTTAAAGTATGGATATTAATGATTATCAGGCAGGCTATTTTGAAGACCAATATCAGTATCAAAGCTTCGTGCCAACAGCTATTAGCCATGACTGGATAATATCTGATCCAAAAATACAGCAACTTCTTGGGCAGGCCGACCGTGCCATGGGGGAATTAAACGCCTTTGCCCAGCTTGTACCGGATATTGATTTTTTTATTGCCATGTATGTTGCGAAAGAGGCAACACAGTCAAGTCGTATAGAGGGGACGCAAACCAACATTGAAGATGCCTTTAAAGAAGCCAGTGATATTTCACCCGAAGCCCAGGATGACTGGGGCGAAGTGCAAAATTATATCAAGGCTATTAATTTTTCCATTAAGGAGTTGGAAAGCCTTCCTTTATCAAATCGCCTGTTAAGGGACACCCACAAAGTTTTGATGCAGGGGGTACGCGGGAAAAATAAATTGCCCGGTGAATTTCGTCAAAGCCAAAATTGGATTGGTGTTAGTCTGGCTAATGCGACCTTTGTGCCACCACACCATGATCGTGTACTTGACCTGATGGGGGATATGGAGAAATTTCTCCATGATGAAAGAATAATTTTACCGCCACTCATAAAAATTGCCGTTGCGCATTATCAGTTTGAGACCATTCACCCCTTTCTGGATGGTAATGGCAGGCTAGGCCGCCTGATGATATCGCTTTTTCTGGCATCAGAGAATTTGTTGTCGCAACCGGCGCTTTATCTATCTGATTATTTTGAACGTAATAAAACAGCATATGTCGACCATCTTATGGCGGTGCGACAGGCGAGCCACATGAAAGAGTGGCTGGTTTTTTTCTTGCACGGTGTTCAGGAAACAGCGGCTTCTTCTATCTCAGTTTTTAAACGTATTCTTGTCATGAAAGAACGTATTGAGCGGGAGGTATTGCCGCGATTTAGCGCACGCAGGCAGGAAAATATTCAAACATTTATGAAAACATTATACAAGCATCCGATTGTTGATGTGAAAGCCGTTGCGACACTCCTTGATACAACGATAAATACAGCCAGCTCATTGCTTGATGATCTTGTTAATTACGGTATTTTAGAAGAAATAACTCAACAAAGACGCAATCGTTTGTTTGTGTTCCAGCAATATTTAACATTATTTAAGGGGTCATATAATCAATGACTCTGACCCTCTTGATTGCGGGTAACCGAGAACATAGAATATATTTACCTGATGTTGTTTTTATTATAAAGTTATTCGAATATGTGAAATAATATATGGATATTTGTTATCGACTTTTTTAAATTTACTAATGAAGAATATAATAATAATTACGGTTTTATAGTACTGTTTTCTTTTATTATTGGGCTGTAATACAATCTTGGATATTCTTTATATTTAAATATTCAATTTTTCTACCTACTCAACGTTTATGACCATTTAAAAGCAGCAATACTACCGCTTCTCTCAATAATTATCTTTGTTGCTACAATTAAAGGTTCCAATAAATTAATTGAAAATACCGTGTCTGATCCAGAGCGTTTTGATAATCGTCAGAAAGGGTCAATTATTGGAATAGCATTTACCTTGGGAATAGTCATAATTAATGCAATATTTTTTAATCGTTCTTTCAATAGCATAACCGTAACAGTGTTAATATTTTACTCATTTGCATTATATCGTTCTTTCAATCTTTCAAAGTTTTTTTATAAGGAAATTTATGAAAATACTCCGGCTAAAACAATTGAAGAAATAATGATTTTTAAAGATAAAGAACTAATGAGTTTTGCTAAAATGCTAATGATGTTTATTCTACCCTTTGTTAGTTTTCATATGGGATATAATAAACTTCTTTCTATTAACAAAGCGCGGTCTATCAATAACTACGAAATAGTATTAAATGAAACTCAACAGCAAAAAGTAGTTAGAATAATAGAAAGTGGTATATTGGTAAAATTACCAAATGATACTTTTCATTTTATCTTTAATGACAGTAGAAAAACAATAATATTTAAGAATGATGTTGAAAAAAAAAGACGCTTAGAAAAAAGAGGGTTTAATTTTCTGGACTGGGTCAAGTCATTCCAAGATCAAGAGATCGAGATCAAGGGGGCAGAATAACTCGATTTAAGGCATCTTTATCCAACCTTCACGGCCAAAGCGAAGGCGCAGAATGAAGATGCTGTCCCCGCTATCCATGAGATTGCCCCATTATAAAGCTTGATCAGGTCTCTCATGTTCTTCACATATTTTTCCGGAATCTTCCTTATCCAACCCGGTTTCTAACAAGGAACACCAATGCGGTTTGTTTGTTGAGGCCTGTGTGGGCGGCAAATGGCAAAAGAAGTTGCAGCTATTGCAAACACCAAAGGGATGTATGGCTCCCGCCGTAATTTCAGCATTTAAAATGTCAAATAAACCCTCAAATAAGACCTCCCTTGTCATGTGATCAAGCTGTTGCGCTCGATAGGAAATCTTTTTCCATGGGTCATTTTGTAACAGGCTTTTGCCCTTTTCTGTCAGGACAAGAGTGATGGAACGCCCATGATGAGGCCGGGGATGTTTTTCTAAAAGTTCTTTCTTTACCAGTATTTTTACCGTTTGCGATACCGTGCCTTTCGTCGTCACCAAATATTTGCCCAGTGCCTTTGGAGAATTGGAAAAACGATTGCATCGTGCCAAATAACGCAATGCCTGCCATTGCACAGGGTCCAGCCCGGTACTGTGCTCTGCCGCCCGCATAATGCGGGCCAATCGCTCTATTAGCATTGAAATATCATTATGACTGGATTCAGCATTATTCATGAAATTATTATATCGGGTCGATACTAAGCTTGCAAGGGCTGATAAAATATATTAGTATTGATTCGATACTAATTTTAAAAAAGGATATAAATATGCGTAAAACTATTATACTATTCGGGGTTATTCTTGGTGTATTGGGATTCGGTCTGACGGCTTTTTCCGAAAACACTCCGGCAAAAATTAACCTGCCGTCTGAGTATCGGTCCTGGACCCATGTCAAGTCCATGATCATATTGCCCGAACATGGTTTGGCAAACCCGTTTGAGGGTATCCACCATATCTATGCCAATGAAAAGGCTGTGGAAGGATATAAAACTGGGAATTTTGCCGATGGCTCTATTCTGGTATTTGATTTGTTGAAAACAGTAGAAGGCAATGATGCTGTTCAAGAAGGCGGGCGCATATTAACGGGCGTTATGAAAAAATCCGGAAAAGATTATGCCGCAACAGATGGTTGGGGGTATGAGGGTTTTGCCAAGGGCAATGCCGAAAACCGCATGGTAACGGACCATATGGCACAGTGTCACTCCTGTCATATTAGCACGGCAGAAACCGGGTTTGTATATAGCAAAATACGGCCTTAATATTATCGCATGTGAGAAATGACACATCACATCAAAACGAAGTAAATAAGGATTAATCATGGCAACCCATCACCGACAGGCCCCCGAACTGATCATTAGTCAGTGGTTCAATACCAAAAATGACATTACCCTGGCTGGCCTGCGGGGGCGGGTGGTCGTGATAGAGGCCTTTCAGATGCTCTGCCCCGGCTGTGTTTCCCACGCCCTGCCCCAAGCACAGAACATCCATAAAATGTTCAACCCGGAGGAGGTCTCAGTGATCGGGATTCATACGGTATTTGAACATCATCAGGCGATGACACCAGCTTCGCTTGAGGCATTTTTACATGAATATAGAATAAATTTTCCGGTTGGGGTTGATACGCCGTCCACCCGTGGTAATATACCAAAAACCATGGCGGCCTATGACATGCAGGGAACCCCGACCACCATCCTGCTGGATAAAGAAGGCCGCATCCGAAAACAAAAATTAGGGCAAGAACATGATATGCTCATTGGGGCGGAAATCATGTCTCTTCTGCGTGAGCCGTCTTGAGACCGGATGATGCCTCTACATCTAATTCTTAATTGGTGGGGGTAATGAATTCAGAGAGGGTTTATTTTTCCAGTGAAGGGACAAAACAAAGAAACATGACATATAATTCTGAAAATATATTTGCCAAGATTTTGCGTGGGGAAATTCCATGCAACAAGGTTTATGAGGATGATTTTGCCCTTGCCTTTCATGACATAAACCCGCAGGCCCCGGTCCATATATTGGTGATCCCTAAAGGGGATTATGTGAGCTTGGCCGATTTTACCGCAATGGCTCCGGCGCAGCTTATCGCAGGATTTTTCCGGGCAGTGGGTGAAGTGGCGCGGGAGCAGAGATTGGAAGATCCGGGCTACCGCATATTAGCCAATGCGGGTGATGATGCGCACCAAGAAGTGCCCCATCTGCACATCCATATCTTTGGCGGCAAACGGCTTGGGCCAATGCTGACTCGTTAGGTTTTTATTCGGTTTTTTCTGCGGTGCGGGCTTTATAGGCCCGAATGGCGACATTCATTTTTTCGGCAACCTGAGTTTCAAGGGCATAGGCGGCATCATATAATTGGTCCCATTCAAGCATCTGCTGTTCAGATGCCACATCACCGACAGCTTGCTTTTCGGTCGCAACGCAATTCTGAAAATTCTTGATGGCAGGCTGGAAATCATTCTTGACTGCCTTCAGGGCAGCGATAATTTCACTTTTGGGCGCGGTAGCACCGTCCGGAATGGTCGGGGCCAACGGTGGCCGACAGGCAGTTTCGGCATTGGCCGCCACGTTGAAAGCAAAAATGGCCAAAACAGAAATCATAATAGTACGAAACATAGACATAGTATCCTCACTCAAGTAAATTTTTCCACAATATAGGCCATCGGGGATTTTCCTTCCAGTAAAATGTACACAGGAGCTGTTATTTACCTCAATGTGCCAGCAGATTCAGGGATGGTATTTCCGCACTTGCACCGCTCATCGCCACTTTCTGATTCCAGGTCAGCAGGATATTCTGTTTCTTGGTGGTTATGCGCTGGTCCACGTCTTCGGCAAGGATAAGGAATTTTTGTTTGTCCGTACCGGCAAGCGTAATACCAGTGGGGATTTTCAGGCGCAATGGGTTGACCTGTTTCCCATTGATTAAAACTTCATAATGAAGATGCCGTGCTGTCACACGTCCTGTGGCACCAACATAGCCAATGATCTGCCCTTGCTTAACCCTTTTTCCAGATTTTATGCCCCGGCCATATTTGCTTAAGTGAGCATAGGCGGTTTTATAGGTGCCGTTATGACGGATACGCACATAATTGCCATAAGCGCCATATCGGGATGCCCGTTCCACGATGCCGTCACCGGCGGCCATAATCGGGGTTCCTGTTGGTGCCCCGAAATCCAATCCCTTATGCATTCTGGTATAACCCAGAACCGGATGCTTTCTGCGGCCATAATAGGAACTGAGCCGCGCGCCTTCGATCGGCGTACGCATCAGGGCCCTTTTGGCACTCTGGCCATTCTCGTGGAAATAGTCGGCAAAATGGGTCTTGGCTGGTTTGTAACGATACAGGCTGATCGGTTTGCCACGCAAGGTCAGTTTGGCAAACAGGATATTGCCTTCTTCTACCCGGCGGCCATCTTCGGATATTTTGCGCTCATAAAATATCTCGAAACTGTCGCCTTTACGAATCTCGCGTTGGAAATCCACATCAAAGGAGAAAATCCTGATCATATCAACGATGACGCTGTTGGGCAGGCCTTCACGGTAGGCAGACAGAAACAGGCTGTCCTCTATTACGCCCTGAACATGACGGGTCAGTTTAAGGGATGCCAGATCTTCCAGAGTAGCTTCAAATATGTCATCTGTGCGGCTGACCCGGATCATATGATCAAAGTTTTTCCGCATATTCAGGCCACTCAGGCGACCCTGATTGTTATAGGCCGCCTGCAACGTCTGGCCGATCTGTAATTTTTTCATATCAAAATGTTTGGACAGGGCCTTGATCGCCTTATAAGCATCCGTTCGATCGGCCCCATTCCTGATCAAAGTATCCATCATACCCTGACCGCGCCTGATGCTCACATCTCTTATTTCAAACTCTGGTGTGATGATTTCAACGGGCAGGTCATCGGACGGGGAAGCATTGGCGGTGTCAAGATATTCTTCTTCAATCAGGATTATTTCTTCTGGTGAACTGGTGGGGGAAAAATCCATCAGATTGCCCACAGCCGCGCCACTAATAAACAATGCGAGACCGGCCAGAAGATGTATATTTTTTCTGGCCCGCATATGGTTCCGCAATATATTTATCAGCCTAGGTAAGGCTTGTTCCCTGTTCTGCATATATATTTATTAACCTATATTGACAAATTTTGCGTTAAAAATGCCAATAGAATGTCAATATGTCAAACACTGCTTGTTTTTTTGCCGCTCTATTCGGATATTCCCATCACCATGATCACAATCAGCAGCGGTGGAGCCACATACCGCACTATAAACCGCCAGAAAGAGTAGAATGTACTATCTGTAATACCCATGGCTTCCAGTTTGATATTTTTGGGCACCACCCAGCCAAGGAAGATGGATGTAAACAATCCACCTAGCAGCAGCAGTATATTGGCAGCAAGGAAATCGAAGGTATCAAAGATCGTCTTGTCCGCAAATGCCGGAATAAAATCCAGTGGGTAGAAGTCAGACCATTCATTGAGTGAAAGGATGCTCAGGAATCCAACAGCCCAAACCGCAAACCCGGCATATAAAGCCCCTTTTTTGCGCTCGATACCTTTATGTTCATCAGCCCATGAAATGACTGCTTCCACTCCGCCGATGCAGGACGTCAGGGCCGCCGCTATTAACAGAAAGAAAAATAACGGGCCAAATATCTGGCCACCGGGCATCTGACCGAAGGCCACTGGCAGCGTCTGGAATATAAGGCCTGCTCCACCGGAAGGCTCCAGTCCATAAGCAAAGACCAATGGGAAAATAGCCAGCCCTGCCATAAGGGCAACAATAGTATCTGCAGAAATAATTATTACAGCTGATTTTGGTATGGAGACATCCTTACTGAGATAACTGCCAAATGTGATCAGGGTCGCCATGCCAACCCCGATGGAAAAGAAGGCCTGACCCACAGCAACCATAACAGTTTGGGCAGTTACCTTGCTGAAGTCGGGCTCAAGCAGAAATTTTGCCGTCTTGGTCATGTCGCCTGCGATCAGGGCGTAGATAACCATGATAAAAAGACTGATAAAAAGTATTGGCATCAGAAATCTGACCGCTTTTTCAAGTCCGGCCTGTACGCCCCGGCGCAATATAAGAACAATAATGATATTAACAACAGTATGCCAGAATAACAGTCTGAGCGGGTTGCCGGTCAGGTCAGCAAACATATTGTCCGACTGACTGCCTGTAATACCCTCAAATGCTCCCATTATCGACAGGAAAAAATAATCAAATGTCCATCCCGTGATCACGGTGTAAAAAGTCATAATAAGAAAAACACACAGAATAGCCAAACCACCAACAGCACCCCAGCGCGGGCTTGTTCCCGATTCTGCCGCAATATTCAGCATACTGCCCACCGGGCTGCCCCGGCCCCGCCGCCCTATGGCAAATTCGCTCACCATAAGCGGCAGCGCAATGACAAAGGCACAAATGAGATAGATAATCAGGAAGGCCGCGCCGCCGTTTTCTCCCATCACATAGGGGAAACGCCAGATATTGCCCAGTCCCACTGAAAAGCCCACAGCCGCCATCAGGAAGCCAGCCCGTGATGACCATTGTTCTGTTTGATTACCTGCTGCCATATTCTTTATCCTATCTGAAAATTACTGTCCGATGTCCATTTAATAATACCCGCCGTTCCGCATGCCAGCGCACGGCACGGGTCAGGGCTATTGACTCTGTATCGCGGCCAATATTTACCAGTTCTTTGGGGGATACGGAATGATCCACCCGTTCCACAGCCTGTTCAATGATGGGCCCTTCATCAAGGTCGCTGGTCACATAATGGGCGGTTGCGCCAATCATTTTTACCCCCCTGTCATAGGCCTGACTATAAGGTTTTGCCCCTTTAAAGCTGGGCAGAAAGGAATGATGGATATTAATGGCACGGCCCGACAGATGGCGACACATGTCTTTTGATAATATCTGCATGTAACGGGCCAGAACCAGAAGTTCCACATCATAGTCATCCAGCAGGGCTTTGATTTTCCTCTCTTGCTGAGGTTTGGTTTCTTTGGTTATGGGCAGATGATGAAAAGGCAGTCCATGCCATTCCGTAAAGGAGCGCATATCTTCATGATTAGAGATGACTGCCTTGACGTCAACGGGCAGAATTCCTGCCTTCCAGCGATGTAGCAGATCATGAAGGCAATGACCAAATTTTGACACCGCAATGATGATAGGCATGGCAGTTGCCGCATCATTGAATTCCGATGACGCTTTCAGGGCGTTGGCTATTGGTTCAAATGCCAGACGTAATGATTTAATATCCGGAAGATCACCCTTCTCATCCTGAAAAGCAAACCTGAGAAAGGCGACATTCAGGCGCGGCTCGGTATGATGATTTGCTTCGGTAATAAACGCCCCCTGCTCGGCCAGAAAGCTGGCAACAGTGGCCACTAACCCCGCACAGTCCGGTGCGGTAAGTGTTAAGATATAATTTGACTTTGCCGCCATCAATTTTCTTTGATCATAGGACTGTTTGTTGAAAACTCTTCTGAAGCACTTTCCAGCCATTGCCAAAGATAGTTACAGAGGCTGGTATCAAAAAGTATCCTGAAGCCGTCATCGCTGATGCGCCAGATAATGATATTGGCTTGTGACAGCAATGTCCGGGCTGTGCTATGGCCAGAAAAAAGTTCATCGCTCAAATCCAGCGCACAGCCCTTGGCGAGTAGGGCGCGGGCAT
Organism: Emcibacter sp.; assembly: GCA_021774875.1. GTDB lineage: Bacteria > Pseudomonadota > Alphaproteobacteria > Sphingomonadales > Emcibacteraceae > Paremcibacter. The sequence goes on along the minus strand of JAJFIP010000070.1, from coordinate 7,777 downwards.
AATCACCTTCTATATCAATGCAGATATATTGATCAGTCATTTCTGATGCGGTAATTGTCGCCTGCCCCGCGGTCGTCCTGATCCAATTGGAAATCGTGCCAATATCCTTTTCAGCACATAAAATAACCCAGCTTTCCGGACTGATACAAAGTAGCGTAACGGCACCATCTCTGCTTACAGCTTTCTGGCAGACTTGCAATGGTAAATCAGATCCAAATGTCTGTGCAAACAGGTTGCCAAGACTGCCCATTTCACTGTCCGTAACACAGCTTGAACGCTGCAGCATTATTATACCTGATCCCGGTACTGGCCTTATAGTCAGGCCATTATGGGTGATTATCTGTCCGTCCAGTGGTATCTGGCGGGTAAGTGCGGTCGGATCAGACATTTAACCTCTCCCCCTTCTGGTCATAGAAGCAGGGCGCGACTATTTCCGCTTCCTGTATATGGTCAAAGTCATAAATTTTTACCCGCTCGCCAAGGCGTTTACTGCCGCCTTTAATAACCCCAAGCGCAACCGGACGGCCGAGGCTGGGACTCATATAGCTGGATGTCACCCGGCCTTCCATGGGGGCAGGGGCGGTCACATGGCCCGGTGCCAAAATAATACCACCAATTCTGAGTGGAATTTTTCCAATGACCTTCAGGCCGACCACGGCTTCACGGTCATCCCGAATCGCATCGGGACGGAACAGTGATCTTTTGCCCACATAATCATCTTTCTTTTTGCGCGCCACAGGTCCAAAGCCAACATCATCGGGAATGGATGATCTGTCCGTATCGGCACCCACATGGATAAAGCCCTTTTCGGTTCGCATGATCATCAGGGCCTCAATTCCGAATGGGGTGATGCCAAGGTCTTCCCCAACCGCCATAAGCTTTTGCCAAATGGCTGTGACATATGAAAGTGGAATATTCACTTCAAAACCAAGCTCACCGGTGAAGCTGGTGCGTAAAATTCGGGCAGCTACGCCTTCGAGAATGCCGCAGCGTACGGCCATATGGGGAAAATTATCTCTGCTAAGATCAATATCTGTTTCCAGACGGGATAAAAGATCTCGCGCCTTTGGCCCTTGCAGGCTGATGGTTCCCCATCCAGTGGTCAGGGATGTTATCACCACATCCATATCCGGCCACTCACAAAGCCGCCATTCGTTAAGCCACTGCACAAACCCTGCCGCGCCGCCACTGGTGGTGGTGAGCCAGAAATGATCTTCAGCAAGCCGCACAAAAACACCATCGTCCATGATTGTACCGTGCTCGGTCAACATCAGGCCGTATCTGGCCCGGCCCACTTTCAGGGTCTTGACATTATTGACATAAAAACGATTGAGGAATTCAGCAGCATCCCGGCCCTGGACATCAATCTTGCCCAGCGGTGAATAATCAAGGATGCCAACGGCACTGCGCACCGCCAGCACTTCCCGTGTGATGGCGTCATGTTCACTTTCGCCCGGCTGCCGATAACAAAAGGGGCGGAGCCAGCCGCCAAAATCTTCCATCTGGCCACCATGCTTGTGATGCCAGTCATGAACCGGCAAATGCCGCAGTGGGCTAAATAATTTTCCCGCAGAGCGGGCTGCCATCGCCCCCATGGTTATCGGTGTATAGGGAGGGCGGAATTTAGTGGTGCCGACTTGTGGGATAGTTCGGTTCGTGGCCTGCCCCAGAATAGCCAGCGCATTGACGTTGCTGGTCTTGCCCTGATCGACGGCCATTCCAGTGGTGGTATAGCGCTTGAAATGCTCGACTGAGGCATAATTTTCCCGGGCCGCTAGCGCCACATCACTGGCGGTCACGTCGTGGAGCAAATCAACCCAGCGTTTGCGGTGCCTGATATTATCCAGATTTGTAGGAATGTCCCACAAAGGTGCAAGCGGCCCGGTATTTATAGATTTCGTCTTTGGTAGATCAATTGCCACTTTTCCGGCACCGTCTCTCAGACAGCCCGCCAGATCAAAAGTGCCGCCAGCAGCCCCAATGCAGATATTATCCTGAACATATTCCCTTGGTACAAAACACTGATGTTTTTCATCAAACCGTAGTTTACCGCCCGACTGGGAGTGAAGATGCACAACCGGTGACCAGCCACCCGAAGTTGCCACCACATCGCAGGAGATTGTCTGGCTGTTTTCAGCCAGAATATTATCATTAAGATTGATCGGAGCAATTGTTGCCGATTTCACGCCACGGCGTCCTATGGTTCCCGTAACTACATGCCCGTCAAATATGGCAATCCCCGCCTTGCTAACTGCTTTGACAAGATCACCTGTAGGATAGCTGCGAGCATCAACCACTCCGGCCACCTGAACACCAGCTTCATGCAGATCAAGGGCAGTCCTGTAAGCATCATCATTATTGGTTGCGATCAGAATTTTTCTGCCGGGGGTAACTGCGTAACGATTAACGTAATGGCGCACTGCCGAGGCCAGCATCACGCCCGGACGATCATTATCTGGAAAGACCAGTGGCCGTTCAATAGCCCCGGTAGCGACAATCACCTGCTTGCAGCGAATATGCCAGAATCGTTCACGCGGCATATGGCTGTCTACACCCGGTCCTTTATGATCACGCAAGCGTTCAGATACTGTGATCAGGTTATGGTCATAATATCCGCTGGCAGTGGCACGGGTGAGCAGGGTGACATTATCCATCTCTCTCAGACGCTGTTCCACATCTGCCACCCAGTCCAGCGCGGGACGCCCGTCAAGCTCATCCCGCTCATAAAGCAGAGAACCGCCAAGTTCCGGGTTTTGTTCCACAAGAATAATGCGCTTGCCTGATGTTGCATGGGCGCGGGCTGCGGCAAGGCCCGCCGGACCTGAGCCAACTATCAATATATCCGTATGAGCATGGCAATGGTCATAATCGTCTGGATCAGCTTCTTTTGGCATTGTGCCCAGACCCGCCATCCGGCGCACAACAGGACTCCAGAATTTCCAGCTTGGCCATTTGAAGACCTTGTAATAAAAACCGGCAACAAAAAAAGGTTTGGCCAAACCCACTATGGCCAGCAGATCGTGGGCCGCATTTGGCCAGGCATTGACGGATCGTGCGATAAGTCCCTGATAAATCTCTACTCTGGTTGCCTGAACATTTGGTTCCTCATAGGGCGGCAGTCCCAATTGCACTAGGGCATTAGCCTCTTCGACACCTGCCGAGAAAATACCGCGTGGACGGTGATATTTAAAACTGCGCCCGACAATTCGGACACCACTCGCCATCAGAGCCGAGGCTAGTGTGTCGCCTTCATAGCCCTGATAAATTTTGCCATCAAAACGAAAGGAGATCGGCTTGTCATAATTGATGCGGCCTTTATTGTTCAGGCGGAATAGATCACTCATTTACATCTTCCCATCCCTCAGGAGGCTGTTCACCCATTTTATATATAAAGTGGATCTGGTGGCTGACACTGTCGCGCACCATATTGAACCACTGACCACAGCCGTGAATATGACCCCAGCGTTCGCATGAGACACCCTTGATATTTTCCCGCATAAAAAGATATTCTGCCCATTGAGCGTCAGATATTTCATCATCCGAGTTCTTTTCATCAGCGGGCCGTTCCACATTAGACGGCCCCCCGTGAATAAATTCCTCTTCGCCCCGCTCACCGCACCAGGGGCATGTGATTTTCATCATCTCATTCCTCCTCTAATGGGAAATCCCCGCAGCTCCCATCTCGTCGATGAAAGCCCCGGTCTCAAACCTTTTAAGCGTGAAGGCCTCGTTCATTTTATGGGGTCTGTCATTGGCCACCGTGTAGGCCAGCGTCCAGCCGCCCCCGGATGTTGCTTTAAATCCGCCGGTTCCAAAACCGCAATTTATGTAGATACCATCAACCGGTGTATGGCCGAGGATCGGCGTACTGTCATGGACAATATCAACGATGCCCGCCCATTGGCGCATCAGTTTCACCCGGCTGAGACCGGGGAATAGATCTAGTATTCCAGCTACGATTTGTTCTAATGTACCGATATTACCGCGCTGGGCATATGACGGATATAGATCAAGTCCACCGCCTATAACCATTTCACCCTTATCCGACTGGCTGATGTAAACGCCCGTCGCCGCTGACATAATCACTACATCAAAGACTGGCTTCAAGGGCTCTGTGACGCAGGCCTGTAATGCCATTGAAGTCACGGGCAATCTGAACCCGGCCATGTCAGCCAATACTGATGAATGACCGGCCACGGCGATGGCCACTTTTTTTGCCTTGATGTTGCCGCGAGATGTTTGCACGCCCTGCACTCTGCCATCCTTAATATCAAAGCCGGTAACAGCGCATTGCTGAATAATATCCACCCCAAGCGCATCTGCCGCCCGCGCGTAAGCCCAGGCCACTCCGTCATGGCGGGCTACCCCGCCGCGCTTCTGTAAAATACCACCCACAATGGGATGACGTGCATCAGGATTACAATTGATGCCGGGGGCCATGCCTATTATTTCATCTGTATCAATCCATTCTGCATCAACCCCATTCATATGCATGGCATTGATATTCCGGCGCATGACTTCGGCATCATGACGGCTGTGCATCAACATTAACATACCGGCCTGGCGCAACATTATATTGAAGTTCAGATCCCGGCTCATATTTTCAAAAAGTTTCAGGGAAAAATCGTAAAAGGCGGCACTTTCCGGGAAAAGATAATTGGAGCGGACAACAGTCGTGTTGCGGCCCGTATTACCGCCCCCGATCCAGCCAGCTTCAACCACGGCCACATTGGTGATGCCATGCTCTTTGGCCAGATAATAGGCCGTGGCCAAACCATGCCCGCCGCCCCCTACAATGATAGCGTCATATTCCGGCTTGGGATCAGGGCTACGCCATGCCTGCTGCCAGCCCTCGTGGTGGCTGAGCGCATTACGCGCCAATGACATAACAGAATAACGTTGCATGACTTTTCTTCCCCTAGTATAAAATAATCCAGCACTGTATTGATGTGAAATAACAGAGTCAAGAATAATATACACTACTGTACGTTAATATGGTACTATTATTATTTAATTACTATTGTGCTGATAAATATTTAGCAAAGGACATCATTTTTGAACAAAAATTCCCCTAATCGCAGAGCCAAAAATGCAGTTCGCGGCAATACCAAAAACACACGTAAAGACTGGCTTGTGGAAGCTCAAAGAGTTCTTATTGAAGAAGGTGTGGACCGGGTCAAGGTGGACCGTCTGGCAAAAAACCTCAATGTGACCAGAGGTGGTTTTTACTGGTTTTTCAAAAATCGTCAGGATTTGCTGAATTCTTTGCTTGACGATTGGAAAGACAGCAAAAATGATCCACTGGAACATGCGCTCAAAAAAGAAGCAGATGATCCGCTAAAAGCCTTTACCCTTTATTCTTTTTCTCTGGTCCGGGAGCGTTCCTTTTCTCCGTCTCTGGACTCGGCTGTTCGCGATTGGGCCCGAATGTCCAAGCATGCGCGTGAAGCCGTTGACTTTGTTGATAACCGCCGGATGAAGGCCTTGACGGAAATTTTCCTGGGCTTGGACTATGATAAGGAAGAAGCGCACGTCCGGGCGCGGGTGTTCTATTATCATCAAATCGGCTATTATGCTGTGAATGTACATGAATCACCGGAACAGCGTCTGCATTTCCTACCCATATATTTCAAACAACTAACCGGCTTTGATTTTCCGGAACAAGCTTTCCGGGAATTTGTCGAAGAACTCAGTAAGTAGATATTACCCTTATAATGATACATCAATTCCAATTTCAGATTGGATGGCTTTTTCGTAGACGTGATAGGCGGCAAATAAATCCTGTGCAGTAATGCCCAGAGATTTATAGACCGTGATTTCGTCATCATTTTTCCGGCCATCAATTTTGCCCATTAACAAGTGACCAATCTCGCCTTTGATGTGTGAGCGGTCAATTCTGCCTTCATTAATGGGCAAGAGAATATCCCCGGATTCATTAAACAGCGATTCGAGCAGGTCGGTGAAAATACTGGATTTGGCGATCAGGTCCGAATCCGCTTCTCGCGTTGTCGGTGAATGTGCTCCAACCAGATTGATATGTGCTCCGGCAGCTATCCAGTCTCCTTTGATGACGGGTTCGGCAGAGCCAGTGACCACGCTGACAATATCACAGGCGGCAGCTTCTTCTGGTGTTTTGGCGGCAATAATTTCAACGCCTGTGTTTTTGCCCTCACGTTCTGCCAACGCCATGGCCTTGTCGAAATCCCGGCCCCAGATGATAATTTTCTCAATTGGCCGGATTTCATTAATCGCCTGTATGTGGGTCACTGCCTGAACGCCAGTGCCAAACACACCGTGGGTCCGGGCATCTTCACGGGCCAGATGGTTGCTTGCCAGACCAGAAGCAGCTGCCGTTCGGATCGCCGTGATTTCACCACCCTCGATGATCGCAATAGGATGGCCCCTGTCATGATCAAACAGGGTGATAAATCCCTGAATAGCCGGTAATCCGATGGCAGGATTGGCGGGATGAAGGCTGACCACCTTGGCCCCATAGACATTCGGGCTTCTAGCCGAACCCGGCATCAGGCCAAAATAAGCCGATTGATCGAAAAGCGGCATGATCAGTCTGGGCGGTGTGGTCACGGAACCGCCGCTGGCTGCACGCATGGCCATATCCATCGCATCGATACATTCTTTCATTGGTAACAGGTCACGAACCTGAGACGCGCTGACGATTCTTATTGCCATGAGTGTTTCCTTATCGGCTGGGGTTGAATGCTGTGGGGCTGATCTGTGGTTTCTCGCCCAGCATAATATGGGTGAGCAGTTTCGCGGAGCCGACCGCCTGAGTCCAGCCTAAATGTCCATGGCCCGAATTGACGTACAGGCCATCTATAGCTGTTGCGCCGATCAAGGGCAGCCCATCAGCATTCATTGGTCTTAATCCTGCCCAGCTCCGGGCGTTTTTTCTATCAATATTCCGGGCAATATGCGGATAGATACCATCAAGCAGATTAAACAGATTATCAATGCGGTCTTTCCTGATCGCCGTATCAAAGCCTGTGAATTCTGCAGTACCGGCAATGCGCAGTCGGTCACCCAGTGGAATCACGGCGGCATGCATGTGATCGTCGACAACGGGCAGACGTGGCCAGGATGTCTGGTTGCCGCGATGCAGGGTAAGCGAATAACCCTTTGCCGGGCGTATGGAAAATGACAGTCCGGCAGTGCGGGCAAGGGCATCACTGCCATTACCAGCGGCAATAATCACCCGGTCGGCGGGCCGTATTTCACCATCGACCACAAGGCCGGATATGCGCCCACCCATAACGGTTAATTTATTCACTCTTGCGCCCGTGGTGACGATACAGCCCATATTCACCAGATGTTCTTTCAGGGACTGGCAGAATAAATAAGCATCACCGGACTCATCATCCGGGTACCAGATTGCTCCGGCAATCTGTTGTTTTATTCCGGCCAGTTCCGGTTCCTGATTAATAGCACCGTCTGTATCAAGAACTTTGAAATTCAGTCCGTAATCACTGAGCCTTCTGGCGAGTTCCAGAGGAGCCTTCATGGCCGCTTTATCACGAAAAACTTTCATTGAGCCACAGTTATTGGCCTGATAGCTAAGATTCAGGGTATTTGCCAGCTTGGTGGTTTCCCGGATGGAATAGGCGGCAAGGAGATAGCTGTTGACAGATGCAGCGCCATAGCGCGCAGTGGATGAATTATAGAGGAATTTCAGGCCCCAGGTGATGAGTGACGGCAGGGCATGAAGGCGCAGCTTCATAGGGGAGTGGGGATCGAACAGGGATTTCATCAGAACTTTATG
>JAJFIP010000069.1 GCA_021774875.1 Emcibacter sp. | reverse complement strand
GATCACTGCAAACGGGTGGTGACACTTTCCGATGGTCGGATCGTTAAGGATAAGCTGAATTAGGGACAACGACAGGACGTTAAAATGACAAATTTTATGGAAAGTCTGATTCTTGCATTACTTGCCCTGAAAGCCAATCTGATGAGCAGTATCCTGACCACTCTCGGCATTATTGTCGGGGTCACATCAGTCATTGCGGTTATTTCCATCATGCAGGGTTTTACCGACAAGCTCACCCAGGATTTTGAGAATATGGGCAGTAATGTAATCATGGTGCTTCCCCATTCCTCTTTCAAGGATCAAATGCGCGGAAAATACGGCAAGTTGACCCTGGCGGATTTAGGGGCCATCGAAAGAGTTGTCGATGATGTGGAGTCCATTATTCCGTCCTATTATCTACAGGGGGTCAGTATTGAATATGAAGGAAATATGGCCAATCTGATGGGTTTTTTTGGCACGACAAGCGAATATTCTTCGGTAAATAATCATTATGTGGCAGAAGGACGTTTTATCATCCCCAGTGACGATGACTACAACCGCAAAATTGTGGTTCTGGGGCCGGAAGCCAGAGAAGACCTGAAGTTACCCGAAAACTATATTGGTGAGTATGTAAAAATATTTAACCAGTGGTATAAGATTGTCGGTGAAATGGAGGAACGAGGATCACTTTTTGGCATGAGTCGGGATAATGAGGCCTATGTACCCTTTGCAACTATTGGCTCTCTTTTACGAAACAGTGGCTTAAAATTCCTGACTATTACCATAAAAGTAAATGATGCAACCAAGGTTCCAAACATCATTGAGCAACTGAATGCCCTGTTGGAGAAACGTCATAATATTGGTCCGGATGATAATAAGGACTTTAAAATTCAATCGGCTGATAAAATAAAAAAACAGCAGGAAGATACCCTGTCCAGCTTCACTTATATTGTATCAGCCATAGTTGGGATTTCTTTACTGGTCGGCGGGATCGGAATCATGAATATCATGCTAGTCAGTGTGACAGAACGCACAAAAGAGATTGGCATCTGTAAAGCTCTGGGGGCAAAACGCAGTGATATTCTGATACAATTTCTTGCAGAAGCCGTAATCCTGTGTCTTCTTGGCGGTATTATCGGTGTGATTCTGGGCTATGGTATCGGGCTGTTGGTCGGCGCGGTTATGCCGGGGGTAGACCAGATAACCGTGCCGTTATGGGCAATTATGTTAAGTCTGGGATTTTCCAGTCTTATTGGAATAGTCTTTGGTATTGTGCCCGCATCAAAAGCAGCAAATCTGGATCCTATACAGGCTTTGCATTATGAATGAACCCTGTTGTCAAAGCTAAAAGAAACGCCACAAAATAACCGCTGATAATTCCTGCGCTATCCCGTAGTTATATAACTTCAAATAATCCTGCAGCACCCATTCCGCCCCCAACACACATGGTGCAGACAATATATTTAACGCCCCGCCTTTTTCCTTCTATCAAGGCGTGTGCGACCATACGTGAGCCGGACATGCCGTAAGGGTGGCCGATGGATATGGCACCACCATTGACATTCAAAAGTTCATTGGGAATGCCAACATGATCACGGCAATAAATGACCTGAACGGCAAAAGCCTCATTTAGTTCCCAAAGACCAATATCATCCACTTTCAAGCCATGTGTTTTGAGCAATTTAGGAATGGCAAAGGCCGGACCAATGCCCATTTCATCAGGTTCAGTCCCCGCTACGGCTATACCTCTGTATATGCCAAGAGGTTGCAGGCCGCGCCTTTCGGCTTCCTTTGCCTCCATCAGGACACAGGCAGAAGCCCCATCTGAAAGTTGGCTGGCGTTACCAGCGGTGATGAAATTTTCTTCGCCAAATACTGGACTTAAACTATTTAACCCCTCAAGCGTTGTTCCGGGACGGTTGCCTTCATCTTTGTCCAGTATCACATCGGATTTGGTAATCTCGCCGGTCTCCTTATTCTTGATCAGCATGGTGGAGGGCAGGGGTACTATTTCATCAGAAAATGCTCCGGCCATCTGTGCGGCATGAGTGCGGTTCTGGCTTTGCAGCGCATATTCATCCTGGCTCTCTCGGGAAATATTATAACGTCTGGACACGACCTCGGCGGTGTCGAGCATGGACATATAAGCATCCGGGTGCTTTGCAGTAACATTCTTGTCCTTAAGCGAATTATAGGCTTTTGTCTGAACCAGCGATATACTTTCTACGCCGCCACCTATGGTTATATTCATGCCATCACAAATGATCTGTTTGGCGGCAGTTGCAATGGCCATCATGCCTGAGGAGCAGGCCCGGTCTATGCTCATGGCCGGAACGGTTACCGGAAGACCAGATGCCAGAACGGCATTCCGGCCAATATTAGCGAATTGTGCACCCTGCGGCATAGCACAGCCGAGAATGACATCTTCTACTTCCGCGCCCTCTATACCCGCACGACTCACGGCATGGTGAATAGCATGTCCGGCGAGGGTAGGTGAAGGCGTGTCGTTAAAGGCACCACGGTATGCCCGTCCGATTGGTGTGCGGGCGGTTGAAACAATGACGGCTTGGCGCATGGGGTTCTCCTGTAAGAAAATGAATATTATTCACAAAACTGATATTTTTGTCAAGGCATGACACCCGCCCGTAGAACAGGCTCGGGTGGCTTGTCTCTTCGATTGCGGGCCAGCTTCAAAGCCGTACAAATGCGTGAGCGGGTTTCCTGGGGATAGATAACATCGTCAAGACTGAATGTGGCAGCCGCCTGAAAAGCACCGGAACTGCGTTGATAATTTTCCATCAGTTCTTTTTCTAATTTATTACGGTCTTTTGCGGCATCCAGTTCCGCGCTGTGGGCCGCCAATATTGCGCTTGAGGGGGGTAGAGAGCCGAAATCGGCAGAAGGCCACGCCAGAGTTAAAACCTGCCCCGCACCACCGCCACACATGGCAACTGAACCATAGCCAAAAGATTTTCGGATCACCACCGTGATTTTTGGCACGTTGGACCAGGCAAGGGAATAGGTCAGCGCCAGGCCTGGTCTGAGTGTCCCGGCACGTTCTGCTTCTGCTCCTGGCATCACACCCGGAACGTCCTGAAGAAAAACCAGAGGAATATGATAGCTTGAACAGAGATCAATGAAATGTCTTGCCTTGTTGGCGGCTTCAACGGTTATAGCCCCGGCCTGATGAAGGGATTGATTGGCAATGATTCCAACGGATTGTCCCTCAAAACGCGCAAATCCGGTTATTATATTTTTTGCATATTCCGGTTTGATCTCAAAAAAACTATTAGCATCAATGATCAATTCTATGATCCGTTTCATATCAAACGGCGCACGCGGGTTTGCAGGAATAATGGAAAGAAGTTCTTCTTCAGATCCCTTTAGTGGTGCTATTGGCTTTGTATCCGGTGGCCATGAGAATGCATTGGTTGGTAGATAGGACAGGAATTTCTGTGCTTTTTTTATAGCGTCTTTTTCTGAACTGGCCCGGTTATCGGCAACGCCCGAAATTATGCAATGGACATCGGGTCCACCAAGTTCTTCCTTGGTAATGGTTCGCCCTGTAGCAGCTTTAACAATGGGTGGCCCGCCGGCGGCAAGCATACTGGTTTTGTCAACCATAATGATAAATTCACACAGGCTTGCGATCAGGGATGAATCACCAGCACTGGGGCCCATGACAATCGCAACCTGCACAGATGTGCCTGAATGACGGGCAATTTCAAGATACTGCCTGCCATAGGGCAAGCCTTCGCCAATCATTTCCTGAGCGCGAGCACCAGCACCGTCCAGCAGCCAGATCACAGGAATTTTTTCACGGCGGGCCATTTCAATGGCAGCTAGTTTTTTCCTGAGGTGAATAATTCCACTGGTGCCACCTTTAACAGTAAAATCTTCTGCCACGGCAAATATACTTCGGCCACCAACTTCACCAAAGCCGGTAACCACTGCATCGGCAGGGCTTGTTTCCTCAACTTTCTGTGCAACGCCATGGTCACCAAGATGGCTGGTCAGCTGTCCTATTTCGGTGAATGTCCCGGCATCGAATAACAAGTCAAGACGCTCACGAACAGTCGCTTTCCCTTTTTTACGCTGCTTTTCGATTTTCTTTTTGCCACCCATCATTAACACATGACTTCTACGTGCGGCTAATTCTTTCAAATCATCCTTCAGGGCCATCGCGAATCTCCGAATAAGTGAACATAATCTGCCAAAATGGGGCCTGTATTAGCACCAATAAAAAAAATGATGATAGGTTTTGTTATTTGGCGCGTCAATATTTAAAGCACTTTCTTTTATCAAAATCATAAAAAACATGAATATAGTTTCATATTAAAGTCAGTTTATTAATAATTATTGATTTTCAAGGTTTTTAATATTTCTTGTAATATTTTAAACTATTATAAATAAAAGATAAAAACTAATAAAAATAAGTATTTTAATACATGTTCTGGGCTATGGAAGCATAATTTACTTGCTGTATATTGAGTTGACAGATATATAAGGGTATGATATATAAAACTGGCTTCATATTTAATAAATAAAATATCTTTGGCATTATTTTGCCGGGAACAGGAGGAACTTTCATGCAAGTCTTCAATCAGCAAACACAATTTAATCACTATTTTTCCAAAACGGGTTCACGAGCAGGCAAGTTGCTTGTTCTGTCGGCCATATTGGCGAGTGTTAGTTCGCAAGCAATGGCGCAAGTCGTACTTGACGAAATTATTGTTACGGCGCAAAAACGCGAGCAAAGTGCGCAAGATGTGCCTGTATCATTTTCTGTATTCTCAGAAGATGCCCTGGATAAGCTGGATATGACGGGTGTATTTGATTTTGCCCAGCGGACTCCCGGTCTTGAATTTGGCAACTACACGGATTTAAAGCTGGCACCGACAAGTATCCGTGGAGTGACAGCGGGAACCGGTTCTGCTGGTGCTGACCCGGCAGTGGGTTATTATCTTGACGAGGTTTATTTGGGTCCGGGCGTCGGAGCTACTCTGGACTTGTTCGATATTCAGCGGGTTGAAGTGCTTCGTGGTCCACAAGGCACACTTTTTGGCCGAAATAGTATAGGCGGTGCCATCAGCGTGGTTTCCAATCGGCCTGATGATCATCTCACTGGTTATGTGGAAGCTGAATACGGTAATTATAATCATGTACGCATCAAGGGGCGTTTATCAGGCCCCATAGTTCAGGATAAATTTAATATGTCGATTTCCGGATTGTTCCATAATCGAGATGGCTATACGGAAAACCGTTTTCTCGGCATTGATGGCGATGATACGGATCGGCAGGGCGGCAGTCTATCCCTTGATTTCTTTCCCTCAGAGTCCGTTTCTGTGGAAATAAATGCCGACTATATTGATATTAAGCAGAATTCGAAAAATTATGAACACTTCAGGATCAACCCGGCGGGAGTGGTTGGTGCTTTTTTACCAGCACCGGGTCTGCCAGCTAATACTGATCCGGAGGACCGGGTAATTTTTTCAAACCTTGAATCCCGCGAAACTCTGGAAAGTTATGGCTTTTCAGGTAAAATAAACATTGATATGGGGGCGGTTGAACTAGTCAGTGTAACCGGATTTCGCGAGCATCATTATTTTAATATTGGTGATACAGATGTGTCCCCACTTGATATCGGGTTCGATGGTGATCCCGAGGACGTCAAACGGTTCAGTCAGGAGCTTCGTCTGGTTTCTAATTCAGAAGGGGCGACAAACTGGATTGCCGGGGTCTATTATCTAAATCAGAGCACAGACAACCAGAGTTTCATTGAACTGGGTCGTGACCTTTCGATCATTTTTACCGGCGATCCTGATGCACTGGCCGGTGTGCAGGCCGGATCATCTGCTCAGATGGAACTGGATAGCTATGCCGTATTCGGTAATGTCTCCCACGCGTTTTCGGATGGCTTTGAGGTGTCAATTGGTGGCCGCTATACCAAAGAAGATAAAGAAATTGCCTATATGCAGGATGATCCATTAGGCTTGCTTGGTGGAACCATTCCGCTGCTGGAGGCCAAGGACAGCTGGTCTGCTTTTACTCCCTATGCAACAGCAAAATATAGCTGGGAGACCGATGACACCGATGCCATGGTCTATGCGACCATAAGCAGGGGGTTCAAAAGCGGCGGTTTTAACGATGCACTTGGCAGTGCAGATGGACTTTCTTTCGATCCTGAATTTATCTGGAATTACGAAATCGGTCTGAAATCAAACTGGTATGATAATCGGTTGGTCGTTAATCTGGCCGCATTTTATCTGGACTGGTCTGATATGCAGGTGACGGCTGATAACCCGGAAACACCTGCCGCCTTTGACCCCATAACTACCAATGTTGGGTCGGCTCGTTCCAAAGGGGTAGAAATAGAATTTATTGGCAAGGTTACCGAGAATTTTCAAGTTAATGGCTTTGCGTCAATTATGGATGCTTCATTTGTAGACAGTTTTCTGCTGACCGCACCTGGCGCACCAGTTGTCAAACTGGAAAAAATACAAGGTACGCCTTCCAGTAAATTTGGCGCAGGCGCAGAATATACCTATCCCATTTCAGATGATTATGAACTGTTAATCAGGGGGGACTTCGTTAGAAGAGGCAGTTCTCAATTATCGCCGGATCCAACGGATGACGATGCAAAGGTCGGGGCCTACACGCTGGTAAATGCGCGCATTTCCCTGACCAATACCAGCGGTGGCTGGCAAATTGCGGCTTGGGGCAAGAATCTGACCAATACGGTTTATCGAACCCGAATGTTTAACCTGTTTGATAACCCATTTGTTGGGGTGAAATTCTCCAACCTCGGGCCGCCAAGAACTTATGGAGTTGAAGCTAGAATAGATTTTTAGCAGGCTTGGTTTATTTTGGTAAGGACTTGCGCTTTGAAAATGGTTTGATCAGATTGGTATCTTCTTCTGGAGGGTCATTACCGAAGATGGCCCGATACCAGATGATAGACAGATGTTTTGCAAGTTTCTCATCAGCAAAATTCAAATCTTCAATAATCCCGAGAAGGTAAGGGTCTTGTGCAACGAAAATACGGTGAGCGAAATCATCCATCATGGAGCCAAGGGCGTGGATTGTCAGCAATACGCTTTCCTGCCCTTCTTCGCTGAGCCAGTGGGATATGGAGGCGGCCACTTTGGCAAACCAGCGATCGTTTATTCTTTGTTGGATTCGGGCAAATTCCCGTTCGGAATCACTGACCTGTGTTATGCAGCGGGTCAATCCAGAGTTGGCCCGACAAATTTTAATAAATGCAAGATTGGAATGAAAAATGGAATTAAAAGGGCTATCGGGGTCGGCATGCATATAGCGATCAAACATTTTGGCAAATTCGGAGAGCACCTCAATGGCGAGAACTTTTTTATTGTCAAAATAAAGATAGAAAGTACCCGGCGAGACACCAGCCTTTTCGCATATATCTGTAACACGAAGATCCTGGTAAGCAACTTCATTAAGAAGTTTAGACGCAGCTATCTTCAATTTGTCGCGTGTGCGCTTACCTTTACGTTTTGGCCCCTCACTACGAATGTGAGCATCAAGAAAAGAGGGATAATCTGAAATGTCATTCATGGCAGTTAGTTTGCCACAAACCGGATTAAATGGAAAGTTCTAATGGCCTGATTTAATCATTAATAGAAAACAAAAGCAGTATAAGACGATGGCTGCGGAGTGAATTACTTTATGAGACAATACAAAAGGAACAGGTTACCGTCCTATTTATTACTTGACAGGGATGTGTATAAATATAAACATAACGCCATATTTATATTTGATATATTATTGTCTGTTGCCGGGGTAAGCCACGATGTATAAAAATTTTATTTTCTACACTCAACGGGTGATTTTCAGTTTTCTGATTTTATTCAGCATTAGCCTGTCTTTGCTGGCTGCCGATGTCGATAACAAAACAGACAGTCAGAAAATTGATCCGGATCAGCTGGCGGCTTCGTTTCAGCAGATACTAGAAAACATCATTTCAGAGACCAATGTCCCCGGCGGTGTCGCTGCATTCGTACTTGCCGATGGCCGATACATTACAGTAGCTGCCGGGCTGGCAGATATTGAGGCGGGCATAGTAATGAAACCTCACTCACGCATGTTATCTGCCAGCATAGGAAAAAGTTTTGTCGGGACCACGGCACTGAGCATGGCCATGGATGGCATTATTAATCTGGACGCGCCGATTTCAAACTGGCTTGGTGATAAGGCGTGGTTTAGCAGATTACCCAATGCCAGTGATATTACCCTGCGCCATCTTCTGCAGCATCGGTCCGGCCTGGCCAATCACGTTTTTCTGCCGGAGTATGCCGAGGCAGTTACCAGCGGTAAAATTGACCTTGAAACAAGCCCGGCTGTTGAAAATCTGGTCGATTTTGTCCTTGACCGTGAGCCATTGTTTCCAGCCGGAGAAGGCTATGCTTACACAGATACAGGTTATCTGCTCGTCGGCTTGATCATAGAGAAAGCCACGGAAGGCACCTATTACGGCGTACTCAGAAGGCGAGTGCTGGATCCGCTGGGCCTGACTTTAACTTCGCCTTCTGACCATAAACAACTGCCCGGTCTTGTTCCCGGTTACATGCCGGTGGAAAACCTGTTTGGTCTGCCGCCAAAGACCTTGAATGAACAGGGCGAACTTGTATATGACCCTGCCTTTGAATGGACTGGCGGTGGCCTGGTAAGCAATGCAGGAGACATAGCCCGATATGCCAAAGAACTCTATGAAGGTCGTGCCATGAAGGGGGATTATTTGCCGCAGCTTCTTGAACCTAAGCCGACCTCGCCGGATCGTTCTGAAACAGCTTACGGTCTTGGTCAGGGCATAAAACTGACGGAATTTGGTATGGCTTATGGTCATAGCGGATGGATTCCTGGATACACATCCTTTATGGCCTATTTTGCTGATTATGGCATTGCTATCGCAGCGCAATTCAATATGTCACCGGATTCTGATGCGGGGCCAACCCCTGTGGCACTTGGCAGGAAACTTTTACCGCCGGTGATTATCAATGCAATCAAGAAACAGACTAGAAGGAAACCCCAATGAAAAAACCCTCCTCAGATAGTGCTAAATCCAGAACTTTCGTTCCGGGTGAGGATTTTGGTAAATCCCCCTGGATAGTTGTTGATCAGAATATGATATCAAAATTTGGCGAAGCCACACTTGATCAGGAAGCAATGCATATTGACCCGAAATGGTCAGAGGAACACTCGCCCTATGGCGGGACAATTGCCTTTGGGTTTCTGACGGCATCTTTACTTACCCATATGCTTCATAGTACGCTTGGGACCAGCACAACCTGGCTGACAGAAGAACAGGGTTATTTCTTGAATTACGGCATAGATTATCTTAGATTTATGTCCCCTGTACCGGTTAACAGTCGCATTAGGGGCCACTTCAAGGTTTTGGATAATCGTTTTGATGCCAAGGGCCGAAACATTGTGAAATTTGGCTGCGAGGTCGAAATAGAGGGCGATGAGAAGCCCGCCCTGATCGCTGAGTGGTTATCTATATTTATTTCACTGGCAGAGCCATCAACTGATTAAGATTATTTGCGGTGACGGCAGGAACAGAAATGTCATATAAAACTTCATCAGCAGCCCCGCTTCCACCCCCATTCCCCCGTGTTAGCGATTATGTTGACTGGTATGCAGAACATACTCCCGACCTTGAGGCGATGGTATATAATGATCAACGGTTCAGCTATCTGCAATTAAGGGAAAATTTAGACCAACTGGCGCGTGCTTTGCTAAAAGCTGGTGTCAAAAAGGGTGACCGTGTGGCTACCCTCTGTCCACCCAGCCCTGATTATTTTATCACTTTTCTGGCCACAATTTCCATTGGTGCCATATGGGTCGGGCTAAACCCGCGCTACCAACTTAATGAGCTGAAATATGTTACCGGTGATAGTGAGCCGGTAGTTCTATTCTCCCGCGCCAATATTGGCCAATCTGTGCATACGGGGATTATGAAGGCAACACAGTCTATCCAGTCACTGGTAATCCTTGACGCCAATAGTGCCGATATGCCGGCAATGAATTATCGAGATTTTATCTCAGCTGGCGAGTGCGTGAGTAGGAGTGAGCTGGAACAGGTTCGTCAAAACTGCGGTGGCCGTGACCCGTGCATGATTGTTTATACGTCTGGTTCAACTGGCAAACCAAAGGGTGCGTTGCTGCATCATCAGGGTATTGTAGAAGTCAGTCTGGGACAGAACAGGCTATGGCCGGTTTCGCCGCTACGGATGCTAAACTATTTTCCTATCAATCATGTTGGCTGTGTCGTGGATGTTTCTACCCCTACTCTTGTTTCTGGTGGGACAATCGTATTTCTCGATCAGTTTTTCCCGCGCAGGTCGCTGGAACTGATGGAATCTGAGCGCATAACCCTTTGGGGTTCGGTACCAAGTGTATTTCAGCTTCAGTTCGCCGAACAGGATTTTGATAGCTTTGATCTTTCCGCTGTACAACTCATTGCCTGGGGTGGGGCTGCCATGCCCCAAGAGATGATCTCGCGACTTCTAAAATATGGCTGCCCGCTGGCAACCAATTATAGCATGAGTGAGTCTTGCGGTTCGATAACGGCTCAGGCGCCGACATTTGATATTTCATTGCTGGAGAATACAGTCGGTCAGCCGTTCGAGGGAGTGGATATTAGGCTGATTGACCATGTTGGCCAAGAGGTAGGTAAAGGCGAGTCAGGTGAGATACAGATCCGTTCAGACTATAATATGCTGGGTTATTGGCGCGCCCCTGAGGCAACGGCACAATCCTTTTCACCAGAAGGTTGGTTTTTCACAGGTGATCTTGGCAGGGAAAACCCGGACGGGAGTTACAGTATCGTGGGCCGAGTGAAAGAGATGTATAAATCTGGTGGCTACAATGTCTATCCGCGTGAAATAGAGAATGTCATCGAAAGCTTTCCCGGCGTGAATATGGCTGCTGTTGTCAGTACGGAAGATCCGGTCTGGCAGGAAGTCGGCGTGGCTTACGTTCTAAGTGATATACCCATTGATATATCTGAGCTAATTACCTACTGCCGTTCCCAGCTAGCCAATTACAAACTTCCCAAGAAAATAATTATGTTAGACGAGATGCCTTTGCTTCCGATCGGTAAAATCGACAAGCTGTTGCTTAAAGAACGTGCCATAAAGGATTACGGATCAAATGACCCTGCTATATGATTTTTACCCTTGCAGATCACGTAGAAAATTATGTGACCATTGACGCAATAATAGAGCTTTCCTGCCAGTAGAAATTAGCCTATACAATGGTGCATTCTATAGTCCACCTGGGAGGGAAATATGTGGTTTTCTATAAAAAATGTTAAATATTTAATTGTAATGTCGTTTTTCATTGTTTCGGGATGTGATAAATCCTCAGACACAGCATCCGAGAAAAGCTTAAAATCTGAACAGTCCAAAGCAGCTGTTATGGCACTTGCTGATGAATATCTGGCAAGCGTTTTAGCCATAAACCCCTTTCTGGCATATGTGGCAAATTATGAACTGGATCACAATGATGGAAGCCTGGATAATAGTCTGTCTGCCCTTAATGAGTGGCATGTACTGGAAGACAGTTTTTTAAAACAGCTTCTTGCCATTAATTATCAGGCTTTAAAAGGCACAGATGAGGCCATCCTGTATGCACAGCTGCAGGAAGAGCTGGAAGCCAGTGTCGGCAAAAGAATTTGTAAAACAGAATTGTGGAACGTTAACCATATGTGGAGCTTTCACATTAACCTTGTTTCCGTGGCCAAAGAACAACCTGTGGGAACTGAAACTCTCAGAAAAGAAGCACTGGTGCGCTGGGGGACAATTGGCAATTATTTTTACACTGAGATTGAAAATCTGAAAAAGGGATTGGCACAAGGCTATTCGGCACCAAAAGTTGTCGTTAACAGGGTTATTTCCCAATTGGATGGATTAATAACGGCTCCTGTAGATAAATCTCCACTCTATAATCCCATAACCCGTGATGATGATGCTATTTTTCAGGCTGATTTCAAGAAAGCCATTCAGTATAATCTTATTCCGGCACTGAAGGCGTATCGTCAATTTTTACAGTCTGAATATCTCTCACAAGCAAGGGAAAGTCGGGCCATAGCCGTAAATCCTAATGGTATTGCCTGTTATGAGGCGCTATATCGTGGCTATACATCCTTAAAATGGTCGGCTCAGAAAGTTCATGATATTGGCGCGGAAAAAGTGGCTCAATATAAGAATGATGTTATTAAACTTGGAACAGAGCTATATCAACTGGACGATATGGGGGCAATCCTGCAAAGGGTGAATGATGACCCTGCAAATCGATTTGAAACCGTCGAAGAGATGCATGGTTTTTTTGAAAAAGTTGTCGAACGGGTTTTGGCTGCAAGTTCGTCATTCTTTTCAACTATGCCAAAAACAAAGTTGGATATTGTGCCTTACCCTGACTATCTGATCGGAACGGGAATGTCAGGCAGTTATGAGCAGGGTGGTCCAGATCGTAATGGTATTTTCCGTTATGATCCGTCCCTGCTGGAAAGCCAGAAAAAGGGTGGTGCTGAAGTCCTGTCCGTTCATGAAGGCTATCCGGGGCACCATATGCAAATTGCGCTAGTGCAGGATCAGGCTGAAACGCACCCTGTCCAACGCATATTTAATAATTCAGCCTTTGTGGAGGGCTGGGCTCGTTATGCCGAGAATTTGACTGAAGAGTTTGGGTTATATGAAACTGATTTTGCCAAAATAACCCGCCGGGCATGGCCTGCGCGCGGTATGGTAACGGATACGGGCTTGCATGTATTGGACTGGACGGCGGAACGCACCCATGCTTTTCTTGCAGAATCAGGAAATTTTAACGACGAAGCTGGCATGGCACTGCTTGATAGAATGGCTGCTATTCCGGCACAGCTTACCAGTTATGATTCAGGTGCTCTTGAGTTATTTGCCCTGCGAAATGAGGCAAAAGAAGCATTAGGTGATAAATTCGACCTGAAGACATTTCACACTATCATTCTTAAAAACGGCGTTGTTCCCCTATGGTTGTTGCGGGAACAGGTGGAAGAATGGATTGCTTCTGAGCAATAACTATTGCCCGTTCCAAATTGCAGATGCGTTGTTGAAATTTGGCTATTCTGATGGTGATTTGCGGCTGATCCCTGATGAGAATCATTTACGCATTGCCTGAGAGGTCTGGCGCAATACCATCTGTTACTCAATCACATACAGATGACATTGCACCAATAAAAGCCCAGATTAAAAATTACACTGAAAAGGCTTTATATTTCTTTGGCATCAATCAGAATAACGATGGCAGAACATTCCTGATCACTGCGGTTCATCCATGAATGTTTTGTTCCCCGCTGGACAACACAATCCCCAGCTTTCAGAAGATATTCACCGTCCTCCATGATCATCCATAACTCTCCGGTCAAAACCACCATATAATCAATACTGTCAGTCTTATGCATCAGACCATGCTGAGAGCGGTCGCTATCGGTAGGTTGATTTTTACTGCCGATCTCCTGAAAGAATTTTTTAGCCTCTTCATCATTGGCCTCGGTGGCTGGGGGAAAGTGCATATAGCGGAAAACGGTTCCTCCCGGTGTAGGATCATGGGTGAAGGGGCGCAGAGAACGGTCTTCGTCCCCCGTATTATCAGCAGGAGTTTCATTAGTTACCCAGATGTCGGCCCCGGAAATAAAACCAAAATCAAGGGCATTGGGCGCAAAATCATCCCAGACAACCGTTGATTTTCCATCAGCATTCATCCCGGTGATATATCGTTTTACTTTTACTGTCATTGTATCTTTTCCATTGTGTTATACCCTTGGTTTTTTGATAATCTTATTTTTCAAAACCCCGATACCTTCTATTTCCAGTTCAATATCATCGCCGTCCGACAGAAAGCGACCAAGCTCCAACCCACAGCCCATGGGTACTGTTCCAGAACCTAATATTTCACCGGGATAGATGGTCTGTTCCCGGCTGACATATGATATTATATCTTCAAAAGTGAAATCCATCTGGGAGGTGGAGCCAGCCGACCAAATGTCACCATTGATGCGCGCGGTCATCTTCAGATTATGGGGGTCGGCAAATTCATCAGCCGTGACAATACACGGTCCAAATACCAGACCCGTGTCAAAGTCTTTGCTCTTGTTCACACCAATGCCCGCTGACATTTCCCTGACCTGATAATCGCGGGCGCTGACATCGTTGAAGATTGTATAACCGAAAATATGCGCACGGGCCTCACCAACGGGAATATCACACCCTACTTTGCCAATAACGGCAGCCAGTTCAAGTTCATAATCCATCAGTTTGGCAAAGTCAGGCCAGATAATATCCTGTCCCGGCCCGATCACCGCCAGATTATTACATCGGTAGTAGACCGGGTGTTTAAGCATAAATTCAGGTAAATCATCCGCAGTGAGCAGGCTGCTGGAATTTTCCAGATGATGGCGCATTGCCTCAGGGTCGGCAGATTCCGCTATCATGATCTCAACTAAAGCAGGCATACTGTTACGCATATGATCAAAAAAAGCCATGCAGTCGCGAATCTGAATTGGCCGGGGTAAAGGGGCTTGTAGCGTTATGGAGGAGACGTCGATCTGAAAATCGGCCCCCCCGTTTTGCAGGGCACGTACCAGCACCTCCTGTGCCATATCCATTGCGTCCGCCCCGCCCTCAATCAAAGCCTGCATGGAGGAAAAATACGGTATAGATTTGCCAAGCAGTTGTATGGCGGCACTATTCAGATCAATTATAACCCTGTCTGAATGGCATAAAGCACCGAGACGGTCCTGACCGCCTTTGTCTGTGAATGTTGTCAGTCTCACGTCAGAACCGCACCGTACCAAGAATACCAAATTTTGCTGGTTCATTCACGGCACCGAGTGGAAATGAACCCAGTGCGGAAACTTGCGTGACATGACGTGAATCGAGAATGTTACTGCCAAACACAGCCAGTTCATACTTTTCATCAGCCGTGGTAAAGGTCAGACGTACATCGACTTCTTCCCAGCCATTGGATCGGAATGTGGGCTGATCCTGATCGGTTTC
>JAJFIP010000068.1 GCA_021774875.1 Emcibacter sp. | reverse complement strand
CCCCAATTGGAATTTCTAAATCTATCGGTTTAGGTGTCATAAGTTTTGCAGAAGATTTTGCACGATTACAACCGGACATTATAGTTTTGCTGGGAGATAGGTTTGAGATACTTGCAGCTGCGATTGCCGCCACTATTGCTCGAATACCTATTGCCCATCTTCATGGCGGAGAGACGACTGAAGGTGTTATAGATGAACCAATACGGCATAGCATTACTAAAATGTCACATCTTCATTTTGCATCTACAGAGGTTTATAGGAATAGAATTATTCAATTAGGAGAACACCCTGAAAGAGTTTTTAATGTTGGTGCGACTGGCCTAGAGGCCCTTAACAAATTAACATTGATGAGTAAAAGTTCTCTGGAAGAAAATTTAGGTTTTGACTTTGGAGAGCAATGTTTTTTAGTAACCTATCACCCTGTAACACTTTTGAGCCGTTCTGAAGAAGATGCCTTTGGAGAGTTGTTGAAGGCCTTTGAGAAATTTTCAAATGCCAAATTTATATTTACATACCCGAATGCCGATACATCTGGTCGTAAAATAATTGAAATGCAGCAATTATTTGCTAAAAAATATCCTGATCAAGTTTATTTAACACCGTCTTTGGGGCAACTTCGATATCTAAGTGCTATTCAGTTTGTTGATGCTGTAATAGGAAATTCATCTAGCGCACTTATCGAGGTACCTTCATTCAATACTCCCTCAATTAATATTGGTATTCGTCAAAAGGGGCGCATGGCTCCAGATTCTGTTCTTCATTGTAGTGAGAATTACAAAGAAATTG
Organism: Emcibacter sp.; assembly: GCA_021774875.1. GTDB lineage: Bacteria > Pseudomonadota > Alphaproteobacteria > Sphingomonadales > Emcibacteraceae > Paremcibacter. The sequence goes on along the minus strand of JAJFIP010000068.1, from coordinate 1,811 downwards.
TTGAAGCCATGAATAAAGCATTGTCACCAGAATTTAAAAATTTCGTCAAAACGGTGCAAAACCCCTATGGGAAAGGCAATGTTGCTGAAAAAGTTATGTGTATCTTAAAAACGGTGGACTTGACCAATATACTCGTGAAAAAGTTTTATGATATTGAGGAATCAGCATGATAGTTGAATTTTTTTGTAAAACCGCATTGGGATTATTATAGTTCATTGAAAATATTTCCGTTGTAATGGAATGATATAAAAGGGATTTAGGATTGACTAATAAAGTACTTATTATTGCAGAAGCAGGTGTGAACCATAATGGTGATATTGGTCTGGCAAAAGAGTTGATCCTAGCTGCAGCAGAGGCTGGTGCAAATATTATAAAATTTCAAACATTTAAGGCAAAAAATTTAGTCACAAAAACGGCAGAAAAAGCCCAATATCAAAAAGACAACTGTGGCGCAGACGAAACCCAGTTTGAGATGCTTAAGAAGCTTGAACTGAATGAGGATATGCACTTTGATCTTATAGAGTGCTGTAAAAATAATAATATACAATTCCTCTCCACAGCATTTGATAATAGTAGTCTGGATTTTTTAACTGGCGTTGCCAAATTAGATTTATTGAAAATACCCTCGGGCGAAATTACCAATGGCCCCTTTATCCATGATCATTCAAAAACAGGGGCGAATATAATATTATCCACTGGCATGGCAACATTAGGCGAGGTTGAAGCCGCGCTTGCAGTAATTGCACATGGTTATTGTAAACCTGATACGCCTATTCGCTCTTTAGATGATTGTTATGGCGTTGCGGCAACTGAATCTGGTCAAACTTCTTTAAGAAATAAGGTGACGTTATTGCATTGTACAACCTCTTATCCAGCCCCGGTTGATAGTGTGAATTTAAGAGCAATGGATGTCATGCAGGATGCTTTCGGCTTACCAGTTGGATATTCGGATCATACTTCAGGTTTGGTGGCATCAATTGCAGCAGTTGCGCGGGGAGCATCCGTAATAGAAAAGCATTTTACCCTAGATAAAAACATGATAGGGCCAGATCATAAGGCATCCCTGGAGCCAGATGAATTAAAAAAAATGGTGGAAGATATTCGTCTTACATCACAGATGTTGGGGAATGGGGTTAAATTACCTCATCCTGTTGAAATTAGCTCTAAACAGGTAGCAAGGAAAAGCATAGTTGCGAGACAAAACATCAATGCAGGGGATATTTTGACATCTGATAATTTGACTATAATACGACCCGGAACAGGAAGAAGCCCAATGGAATGGTGGGGTGTTCTTGGAACTTCGGCGATCAAGAATTATAGGAAAGGTGACTTGATTGAGTAACCTGGAAAAACAAGATAATTTGCCTGTAGTAATTATTGGTGCGGGTGGGCATGCTAGCGTTATTGCCGACGCATTAAATGTTGCAGGGGGTAACATAGTCGGTTTTACCGATAGTCAAATAGCTGTTGGTACAAATATTCTCATTGGATTATCCGTTTTGGGAAATGATGATATTTTATCAGACTATAAAACAGATTCTTTAAATGTGGCAATAGGTGTGGGGTTTATGCCAGGGGATAATACCCGTTCTGAATTATTTCAGCGCATAAAAAAAGCGGGTTTTTTTATTAAATCCGTTATACATCCCTCCTCAATTATTGGAAATCAGGTTACTATACAGGAGGGTGCTCAGATTATGGCGGGGGCCATTTTGCAGCCTAGGGCCGTCATAGGGGTCAACGTTATTGTGAATACTGGTGCTAGAATTGATCATGATTCAATTATTGGTGACCATAGCCACATCGCACCG
>JAJFIP010000067.1 GCA_021774875.1 Emcibacter sp. | reverse complement strand
ATCATGCAGCAGGCCGACCCGGAAAACTGGAAATCGTGGCAACCAAGTCTATGGCAACCCAGCGCGACCTGTCACTGGCCTATTCACCCGGTGTCGCAGCTCCGGTTCTGGCTATCGCGGATAATCCTGGCATGGCCTATGATTATACCTCCAAGGGTAATCTTGTGGCTATTATCACCAATGGCTCGGCAATACTTGGCCTTGGCAATCTTGGCGCACTGGCTTCAAAGCCGGTTATGGAAGGCAAAGCCGTCCTGTTCAAGCGTTTTGCGGATGTTGATGGTATTGACCTTGAGGTGGATACGCAGGATGTTGACGAATTTATCAACTGTGTCAAGTTACTTGGCCCCACCTTTGGCGGCATTAATCTTGAGGATATCAAGGCTCCCGAATGTTTCATCATCGAACAGACTTTGCGCGAAAAGATGGATATTCCTGTCTTCCATGATGACCAGCATGGCACCGCTATCATAACAGCCGCTGGCGTCATCAACGCCATTGACATAACGGACCGGGATATAAAAACTGTAAAAATCGTGGTCAATGGTGCCGGTGCTGCCGCTATTGCCTGCACTGAACTGGTCAAGGCCATGGGCGTTCCCAACAACAATGTCATCATGTGTGACAGCAAGGGAGTGATTTATCAGGACCGTACGGAAGGCATGAATCAGTGGAAATCTGCCCATGCCGCTGATACCCCGCACCGAACGCTGGAAGATGCGCTGGTTGACGCTGATATTTTCCTGGGGCTGTCAGTGAAAAACGCTGTCAGTCAGGATATGGTACTGAATATGGCAGATAAACCCATTATCTTTGCCATGGCTAACCCGGATCCGGAAATAACCCCGGAAGCCGTCAAGGAAGTCCGTTCTGATGCCATTACCGCCACTGGACGGTCAGATTATCCCAATCAGGTCAATAATGTTCTTGGTTTTCCTTATATTTTCCGGGGGGCACTGGACGTTCGCGCTAGCACCATCAATGATGAAATGAAAATAGCCGCTGCTCTCGCCATAGCGGAACTGGCCCGGGAAGATGTGCCCGATGAAGTGGCCGCTGCCTATAGTGGCGGCCATCCTAAATATGGCCCGGAATATATTATTCCCGCCCCCTTTGATCCGCGCCTGATCAGTGCTATCTCGCCTGCAGTAGCCGAAGCCGCCATTAAAAGCGGGGTCGCCAAAAGACCGATTATCGATATGAATTCCTATCGCAAGGAGCTTGCCGCACGATTAAATCCGACGACTGGCACGTTACAGATGATATATGACCAGTTAGGGACCGATCCCAAGCGGGTCGTCTTTACCGAAGCAGACGATGAGACAGTCTTACGCGCTGCTCTTGGTTTTAAGCAAAATGGCTATGGCCAAGCGGTACTAATCGGTTATGAAGATAAAATACACGATCTTCTGGAACATATCGGTCATGACCGTAATGATGATCTGGAAATTCATCATGGCCGCACCAGCGATAAAAGCATCAAATATGCAGAATTTCTCTATAAAAAGTTACAGCGCAAAGGTTTTCTTTATCAGGACTGCCTGCGTCTGGTCCGTTCGGACCGTAATATATTCAGCGCCTGTATGCTGGCCTTTGGTGATGCAGATGCAATGGTAACAGGATATAATCGCCATTATGCTGCCGCCCTTGAGAGTATCATGAAAGTAATCGACCCCCTACCCGATTGCAAAGCCATTGGCCTGTCAATCGTGGTTAAGGAAGACCGGACCATTTTTATAGCCGATACCGCCATCAATGAAATGCCCACATCCGAAGAAACCGCGGAGATTGCCATACATGCTGCCAACGCGGTGCGTCATTTTGGAATTGAGCCACGGGTTGCCTTTATGTCCTACACAAATTTCGGCAATCCAACGGGCGGTATATTAGCCAAAACCGCCCGTGAATCTGTTAATGTTCTGGACAGGATGAACGTTGATTTCGAATATGAAGGTGAAATGCATGCCGGTGTGGCCCTTAATCCGGAGATTATGAAATCTTACCCTTTCTGCCGATTATCGGGGCCAGCCAATGTATTGATTATGCCGGGCATGCATTCCGCCCATATTTCAACCAAGATGATCAGGGAACTGGGCGGAGGAACTGTAATTGGCCCCATGCTGGTGGGTTTAACCCATTCGGTACAGGTGATCCCCATGGGGTCTTATGCGTCCGAGATCATAAACCTTGCGGCTTTGGCGGCTCATAATGTGAATCTTCTGAAGCAATGAGAAACATCCTGAGGGCATAATACGTGCCTGCCGCCGCCAGCAGATGCTTGAGGGAATGACCGCTGATACTACCTGCCAAGGCGTCATATATCAGGCCATCATAAAATTCGGCCCCTTTAGCTGCCAGATAAAACAGCAGGACCAGTCCAAGATTGAGAGGATTGATGTATTTGGGCCGGTATAAAACCATAATCACTGGAATGAGTAGCCCCGGCAGGAACTGCACCAAAGCATAAGGCCGAAGGTCACCAGCCCCCATCTGCTCAGTAATATACCAGTAAAACACACTTAGAGCACCGAAAAACAATGCCGGAAATAACATCTTCCGCCCCCACTTCCCGTGGACATAATCACGGATAATCAGGCTGAATAATGACATGAAAGCAATTGTCATTGGCAGCCTGTCCCAGACAAGAGACTGGTTTGAGGGCCACAGATGATACCAGCCAGACCCAAAAGCGGTCAGGATAATACCCAAAGCAAGGATAAGGTATGGCAACTTATAGTCCTGACAGGCCAATTCTGTCTGGCTTTTTTTCAGTCCCCACAGGCCAACAAAGATAAAGCCTATATTACTCATCACATTGGAAAAATTCGGGATGCCCCACAGAGCTGTCTGATCGGAAAAATTATGATATTCGAGGTCTTGGGGGATGGGGCCGACAAAAAACATACTTCCAACGGCCACAAGGGTCAGAACCACCAAAATCATATGTCGATTCATGAACAGTTTCCCCTTCATTGATCCTCAAATAGATGGCGGCCTCTCTCTCTTAGCCGGTCCGTCAACAGAAGTATTAAAACATCAGTGGTATTGAATTGCTCGTCAATCACCGCACCATCGCCGATATAACATCCAAGGCTGGCATATCCCCTCACCAGTGGAGCCAGTTGACGTTTGGCCTTCATGACATCAATATCATCACCCTTGACATAATCCATTTTCTGGTAGCGTTCCGGCAAGGCAGGAATATTGAATGCGTCAGGTGTTTTATATTTATGACGCAAATAGGAAAGCGGCAATTCCAGATCACCCTGTATCACCCCTGTCAGGCTGGCACAGCCAAACAAACAACCCACGTTATGATGCACAATATATTGGACGATGGCTCGCCACATCAGATGAATAATATTATTGGAGCGATATTCCATCCGCACGCAGCTGCGACCCAGTTCAAGTAGCTGCCGACCGGCCATGAGTTTCCTAAAATAGTCATTATCCATATTGCTAAGGTCAAATTCCTGAAAAGAATAAAAATCATGGATAGTGTTGATTTTTTCTTCCCTGAGCAGACGGTAGGTAGCAATAACAGCTGCATCTCCGGTTTTTGTGGTATCAAAGGCCAGAAGCTGATCACAAATCAGGTCAAAGTCATCAAAGTCCCGGGCTTGACGTGCCATTTCCGGGCTGGGCTGGGCCTGCATTTCCTCATAAAAAACCTGATAACGCAGCTTTTGCGCCGCTATCACCTCTGCTTCTGACGTGGCAAGGCGAATTTCTATCGGTCCGGCCTTAAGAAAAACGGAATTTTCAGTTAAAGGTTCCATGACCCTCTTTGATTCTTATATTAATAAGCAGGCTGCCTAATTCTTATAAATCATCTTAACATTCGTTCAAGCCTAACCTATAAGGATAACAAAAAATTTACTCGGGAGCTTTGTTGAATATATGGCCTTTGCCTCAGTCATCTGTCCCATTTGCGGCGCTAAAATTCCGAACGTGCGGTCAGTTCAGAACTTCATCTGTAGTTTTTGCAAATTTGAACGCCGCACAGCTGTAGGTTTACGGAAAAAATCCATTTCATCAGCTGAAGATATTTTCCTGCCCTTTCAGGTGGACCTTAATGATTACTTCAGGGAAAAATTCCAGAACCTCAAACCCGGTGATTTGTGGCATCTATCGACACCTGTAAGGCGGTTTTATCACAAGACAACACCACTGCCGGGCCAGATTAATTTTTTCAAAGAAAAGAACATCATGTTTTTGCTCGAGCAGTATGGTTTTAAAATGACATGGCGACAGAACAGATTTTCTTCAACTTTAAGAATCATCGCCCGAAAATGTTAAATTATCCCCCACAAATCCCAGCCGTTTCATTATCATAAGCAAAATAATCCCTGGCAGTGCCATTACGGTTGTCAGGAGGAAAAAATCTGTATATCCCATAAATTCCTGCATGAACCCGGATGGCGCCCCGACCATCAGACGTCCAACCGAGGCAAATGCAGACAACAGCGCATATTGGGTCACTGTATAGGCCAGATTGCAAAGACCCGACAGATAGGCAATGGCGATTGTGCCGCCCATTCCTGTGGCAAAATTCTCAAACCCGATGGTAAAAGCCAGCAAATCTACATCACGACCAGCCTCCGCCAGCACAGCAAAGCTGAGATTAGTAATCATCATCAGGATTGCTGCAACCATAAGGCCCCGGTAGGTTCCCAGACGGTTTAATAATACCCCACCACAAAATGCCCCGAGCAGAACCGCGACAAAGCCAACGGTTTTATTTGCCCAGATAATCTCATCTTTGGAAAAGCCCAAATCCCCAATCAGCGGGGCAGTCATCACTGCCGCCGTACTGTCCCCAACCTTTAACAATAAAATAAACAGCAAAATTACCCACCAGCCCGGTCGCTGAATAAATTCCTTGAAGGGTACAATTACTGTCATATATGTATTTTCAATAATCTTGCTAAAAGTTTCCAAACCGTGGCCATCTGTTGACATCCAGCCTCTGACAGCCTTAATTTCTTTTTCAATGAGATGCTTGCCGCGAAGCAAGGGTTCGCCAAATACCAGAACAGGAATCAGGCCAAAGAGCAATAAAACCGGCATAGTCAGATATGCAATTTCCCAGCTATACCAGTCGGCTAATTTCAGGGTTCCAACCCCGGCAAGCAGATTACCAACCCGGTAGCCAAACTGGGTCATGGCGGCCCCTGCCGGCATTTCTTCATCGGTCAAAATTTCTATGCGGTAAGCATCAATCACCAGATCCTGACTGGCACTCATCAAACATACTATCAACGCCATAAAACCAAAATAAACCGGATTATCGCCCGGCGATGCGGTTGCCAGACCTATTATAGCCAGTGCAAGTCCAATCTGGATAAAGATTAACCAGGACCGACGACGACCAAATAAACTGTGTAATAGAGGAAGACGTATACTGTCCAGAGCAGGTGCCCAGATAAATTTTAGGAAATAGGGAAATAGCGACAGTGTTAACAGCCCTATTGTTGATTTAGAAACCCCCTCATCAATCAACCAGAACCCCAGTGACGATAACAGCAGGACCAGAGGAAAACCGCTGGAAATCCCCATAAAAAAGACACCAAGCACGCGCGGATGAAGATATTCCTGAACAGACGTTCGCCAACTATTACCATTTACCATCTGTATCACCCAGTCTACTGTATCATTTGTTAAGCTTCTTGTTTTTCCAGTATTTGGTTCCCTGCAGGGTGGCTTGCAGCGCGAGACCTTTCACGGTCATCTGATAAAGGGTCACACCACCAACCGCTGTCCCTGAGGCATTTGCCTCACCACCGTCATCCTCATGTTTGGCGGCGGCATCGGCCTGACCGGAAAAATCCCAGCCCTTATCAACAAAATTATCAAAAGCATCCCGGTCGTGGAAAATCATTACCGCCCGAAAGTCTTTTATGCCAAGACCAATGCCTATCCCGCCCGAAGCCATTCTCATGAAAGTATTTTTGCCTGAGTTATTATCATGGGCAACCCCCTTGCCACTGCCAGCAGACAGAAAGATAAGATTTACTCCACCATTATTAAAAACGGCGTAACCCTCGGCTTTTTTTATCATTTTTTTGGTTTCTGGGTGGTTTTGATAAAGTTGTGCAAGCACTTCCGTCCTCATTTCGAGAATTTCAGCCCTCTTTTTCTCCTTGGATTTTGCCATCGCTGATAGCGGTACTATAGTCAGTGCAAAGATCAGAATAATTTTTTTCAACATAATAAGCTCCCGGTTGTTCTCGTCGGATCATAACATTAAAAATTATAATCATACCAATGATTATTCAACTTGTAATAGTTAAGGCTAAACCCTTGAATATATGCTGATAAAATACTACATTTACCAAGAAGACTTCTGGTTTTCTTTTTTTGCCATAATCATAGGTCAATATGACTAAAGAACATCTTATCCCGATCACCACTGTCAACTATAGACAAATGCAGAGTGAAATTGACCGGATAGCCCTGTTGAGAAAAGTCATGCCGACTTTGACGGTGATCGTATTTATTGCCTTAGTCCTATGGCCTGTACTCAATAGCAAGGAAGGCAGTTTTACCCTTGCAATTGACCGTCTGGAAGAGCGGGATGAGAATGCCAAGCTGGTCAAACCGCGCTATGTGGGAATTGACAAATATAATCACCCGGTCAATATTTCTGCGGAAATGGCATTCCGTAAAAGTAACGATGACAAGGAATCTTATCTGAAAAATCTTCTGGCCAATATGCAAATGCGCGATGGCACAGGAATTAAAATACGCGCCACAAATGGCATGTTGGATTCAGAAGCACAAAAAATCATTCTGGATGGCACGGTTACCATTGCCACGGAAAGTGATTTTAATCTGGCAACAGATCAGGCCCTGTTTCTGATAAATGAGAAAATTGCCACCGGGGAAAATGGAGTATCTGGCGCGATGCCTTTCGGAACTTTTAGTGCGGATAAATTTCATGTGAATGTGGATCAGGAAATCATCAAGCTTAAAGACAAGGTCAAAATGCATTTTGACCCGAATGAACCAATAGAATTACCAGAATTTAATCGTGAAAAAATAGAATAGAACCTTAGGAAAGTAATATTTTGGGTATGAGTATATATATAAGGCAAAAAATGGTCACTCTATTGTTAGCTGCCGGACTGGCTATGCCTACCATATGGGCAGAAGCACAGGTCACCGCAACAACAAAGACTGAGCTTGAAACAAAAGTGCCCGTCAATATCAGCAAAGATGTAACGATTAATGCCGATGAACTGGAAGCAAATCTACGCAAGGATATTGTGATTTTTATTGGTAATGTGGTGGTGCAACAACAGGAATTGACCCTGAATTCAGACCGCATTACGGTTTTTTATCAGAAAGCGGAAAATGAAAAATCCTCAATCACCCGTATTGATGCCTCTGGCAGTGTTCTGTTAACAACCAAAACTGAAACTATCCACGCAACCTGGGGCATTTATGATTTTACCGATAAAATCATCACATTGGGTGGTAAGGTTACCCTGAAAAGAAGTGATGGCGAAATTAAAGGTAAGAGGTTGGTTTATAATCTTGAATCAGGCTTAATCACCATCGATGGTAACCCAAAAAACAAGGACCGGGTAAAAGGACAATTCACTCTGCCAGAAAAATAAAAATGCCATAAAATCACACTATTACAGTAGTCTATTAACATTTATGCGATAAAAAGAAGATATGAACCCTAAACAAGTATCACCACTGGTGGAAGACGTCACAGCCACGGTTCCCCAATTAAGTACAGGGCTGGTGATTGATGCCGTTGAAAAAACATTCAGCAAGCGCCCAGTCCTGAAAGGCGTTAGTCTCACAGTAACAAAAGGTGAGGTTGTCGGACTGCTGGGTCCGAATGGTGCTGGTAAGACGACTACTTTTTATTCCATGATCGGACTGATCGAGCCCGATGCAGGACGTATCTTGCTTGATGGTCATGACATTACATGCCTACCCATGTACAGGCGAGCACGGCTGGGCATAGGTTATTTGCCACAGGAAGCATCCATCTTTCGGGGGATGACGGTGGAAGAAAATATCTGGGCAGTCCTTGAAATTTGTGAGCCGGATCGAAAAACCAAAGAAGAAATGCTGGAAAGTCTGCTTAATGAATTTTCCATCACCCATATCAGACATGCTTCGGCCCTGGCTTTATCTGGTGGGGAACGCCGAAGAGTTGAAATCGCGCGCGCTCTTGCCACCCGGCCCGGCTTTATTTTGCTGGATGAGCCTTTCGCAGGAATCGATCCTATTGCGATTTCTGATATTCGCGATCTGGTTTCCCATCTTAAAGATCGGGGGATTGGCGTATTGATAACCGATCACAATGTCAGGGAAACCCTTGATATCATTGATAGAGCCTACATTATTCATGACGGACAGGTGTTAATGTCTGGAACACCTGAAGAAATAGTCGCCAATGAAGACGTTCGTCGTGTATACTTGGGCGACAGCTTTAGCTTATAAAGCGGGGTAGCAGAATATGGCACTTTCGCCAAGAATAGAATTAAAACTATCACAATCACTGGTCATGACACCCCAGTTGCAGCAGGCTATCAAGTTGCTGCAATATTCAAACATTGATCTTGTGGATTTTGTTAATCAGGAAATTGAAAAAAATCCGCTTCTGGAACTAGGAGAAAATGACCAGCCCGAGAGTAAATCTGCCGATGAAAAAAGGGAATCTTCCTCTGACGGCGAAAGTGGCTCAAAAGAAGAAAAGCCAACTGCGGCTGCCGATGATTTTCTGAATAATCCTGGTAGCGAGAATGTTAATTCTGAAACTGCCCTGGATACTAATTTTGACAATGATTTTAACAATGACTGTGCCATTGATGCTGTTTCAAGTTCCACGCCTGCGGGCGATCTGGGTCTGAGTTCAAAATCCATGATGGGTGGTGGGGGTAGTTTTGATCACTCGGAATTTGCCATGGATCTCAGGCTTTCAGATAATATTACCTTAAGCGATCACCTGCTGGAACAACTTAACCTGCTAGCAGAGGACGCCAATGACAAAATAGTAATTCGTTTTTTGATTGGGATGCTGGATGAGGCCGGATATTTGTCAGAAAGCAGTGAATTAATCGCCGAGCGGTTTGGTTGTGATACGGGCGAAATAGAGCGGATTATAAGCATTGCTCAAACCATGGAGCCAGTGGGCGTTTTTGCCCGGAGCTTAAAAGAATGCCTGAAAATCCAGCAAAGAAATAATGACAGGCTTGATCCGGCAATGGAAATACTCCTTGATAATCTGGATCGCCTGGCCAAACGGGACTATACCGCACTGCTAAGGTTATGCAAGATTGACACTGAAGACCTGAAAGATATGATTGAGGAAATACAAGCCCTTAACCCCAGGCCTGGTCTGGCTTTCAATACTGGAACTACTCAGGCTGTTATCCCTGATGTATTCATACGCAAGACTCCCAAGGTGAACTGGATCGTTGAATTAAACAGCGAAACTTTACCCAGAGTTCTGTTTAACAACCGTTATTTTATGGAAATTAAAAGTCATGCCAAGGTTAAGAAAGATAAGGAATATCTGGCTGAATGTGCCGCTTCTGCAAGCTGGCTGGTAAAAGCTCTGGACCAGCGTGCCAGAACAATATTAACGGTAGCAACTGAACTAGTTAAACATCAGGAGAATTTCTTTGAAAAAGGTGTGAAATACCTCAAGCCCCTGAATTTGAAAACAATAGCTGATGCAATAGAGATGCATGAAAGTACGGTGAGTCGTGTGACATCCAATAAATACATCGCAACCAACCGGGGTATTTTTGAATTGAAATATTTCTTCACCACAGCCATTGCCTCAATGGAAGGTGGTGAAAGCCACTCATCAGAATCTGTCAAATATACCATACAGGCACTGATAGACGGAGAAGAACCGAAAAAGATTCTTTCCGATGATAAACTGGTCAATATCCTTAAATCAGAAGGTGTTGATATTGCCAGGAGAACTGTAGCCAAATACAGGGAAGCACTAAATATTCCTTCCTCCATACAACGGAGGAGAATTAAGAATGCCGCTTTTTAAAAAAATAACACAGGAAAAAATCAGTTAGCGTTTTCTGTAAAAGTGGTAAAATAGAAAGGTATGAAGATGATTTTTTCATTCTTTTCTTTTAAGCGGAAGTCGGTCGATGCTTGACAAATGCCAAGACAGACACTAACTTCCCCGGCTTTGGACAATGTTTAGTACATTTTTTGTATTATATTTTGTTCAGGCTCTCATAAAACAAGCTATCTGAGAATGGTTCAATTTAAAATGAAGATTATCGTTACAGGCAGACAAATGGACATTGGCGACAGTATGAAGTCATATGTCGAGGGCCATATCGACGGAATTGTTGACAAATATTTTGAAAATACTATCGATTCAATTGACGGAACTGTAACGATGTCAAAAAATGCTTATTTGCATCGTGCTGATTGCAATGTGCATTTGGGGCATGGGGTATATTTACAAACCCACGCAGAAGAAAAAGATGTATATGCAGCCTTTGATGCCGCAGCTGAAAAACTGGAAAAAAGATTGCGTCGTTATAAAAGACGGCTGACCAATCACCATAAGGACCGTTCAAACGGCCAGTCGACAATACCAGCACAATATAAGATACTGGAAGCAGAAGCTGAAACAATGGCTGAACCTGCCGAACATCTTCAGCCAGCAATTATTGCTGAAATGCAACTTGAAATACCGGAAGTTTCCGTTAGCGATGCGGTTATGAGATTGGATTTGGCTGAGTTACAAACCCTGATGTTCCGCAACCTTACACATGGCGGACTAAATGTGGTTTATCGCCGTACTGATGGAAATATCGGCTGGATAGACCCAAAAGTGGATTAACAACAGAAAACTGTCGTATGGAAATTACTGACCTGATAAATCTGGACTCTATTGTTCCGGAACTTAAGGCATCCAGCAAGAAGCAAACCTTGCAGGAATTAGCCAATTACGCAGAGAAGATCATTCCAAAGGCCCATCATGATATTTTAGATGTACTGCTGGAAAGAGAAAGACTTGGAACAACTGGTGTTGGGCATGGCGTTGCCATACCCCATGGCAAGTTCCCGGATCTGGACCGGCTATACGGGCTTTTTGCCCGGCTGGATCAGGCCGTTGATTTTGAATCAGTGGATGATCAACCTGTCGACCTTATTTTTCTGCTTCTGGTACCGGAAACTGCCGGTGCTGATCATCTGAAAGCTCTGGCAAAAGTGTCAAGAACGCTTAGGGACAAAGCTATCTGCGAAAAACTGCGCGGGTCCGAAGGCGGGGATGCTATATATGCCATACTGACATCAACTTCCCAATCAAGTCACGCGGCCTGAATTTGATATAGAAAAAGGGGCTGATCCGGTTTTTCTGGATCAGCCCCTTTTTGATTAGAAATGTTAACTCAGGCGCCGTCGCCATCCTTGTCTGTGGTTTCCTTGGTATAAACATTGCGGCGGAATCTATCGGCCTTTTCCTTATCATCATCGGATACCGTACCTTCGGCAACCTCCGGAATACGAACCCAGCAGTCAGTACCCTGTTCTCTTATTCTCTCACAGGCTATCTGGGCTTCTTCCAAACTGGTCAGGGGTCCAGCATTCAGGCGATAATAAAAGCCATGCGGTCCACCTTCATATTTGGCATCGCCGAGATCAATTTCAGAACGGCGCGGTTCCAGATCACCAATGATGTCAAAATATTTCTTTTTCAGTTTTTTCCAACCAGGCATCAATTCAGACTTACTGCGGTAAGCAGCAATTTGCAGTGCCCAGCCTTGCGGTCCCAATAATGGTGGAATATTTTCTTCTTCCACTGGCTCGGGCTCGACTACAGCAATCGGCTCTGGTGGCACTTCCACCAAGCGGGCAACTGTAATACTCTTGACCCTGCTGTCATCTTTATAAACTTCATTGGCCACCTCAATCACATCGGTTTTTGGACTTGTGGACTGGCGAACAACTGCTTCAAACCGTTCCCCTGAAGAAAGGCTGGCCAGAATCCTGAAATATCCGAGATTTTCATTGGTCAGATCAGGCCCATTATCTATTGACAGCAGACGTGAAGACATAACTTCATTTCCTGCAAGCGCATATGCCATAGCAAGATTCTGTCTGTGAGTTGCACCGGCATCTCTATGCTGTGCTGCCTGCTTCAAGATATTAATGGCCCTATCATGGCGAGATTGCAAGGCTAGTGACAGGCCATAATTATTCAGTAATTTCAAGTTATCCGGATCAATATTAAGGCCATCCTTATAGACTTCCATAGCTGCCCTTGGATTTCCTTGCAGTTCCAGAGCCATAGCCAGACTGGTAATGGATTCCACATCATTTGACCTTATGGATACCGCATCATTCAGTATGGGAACAGCCATCGTCGGACGATCAAGCGCAATATATGTTTTACCCAACCCCCTTAGTGCATGCAAATTCTGTTCGTCACGTGACAGCGCAGACTGATAGGCTTTTTCCGCTTGCTGATATTGACCAATAGCCCTCAGGCTGTCGCCAAGTCCGACCAAAGGAGCTGAGGCAAAGGGATGATATTTCATTGCACGGCGATATAACGGAATAGCCGCAGCATGATCTCCCTCTGCTGCCATTTCATTTGCCAGCGCCACAAAACTGCTTTCAGAAGAAGACCCACCTGCTTCCACCGACTGCACAACGTCGCTGTTGACACTTTCATAATTTACAGTCTGGTATTCAGACCCACTTGAACAGGCCACAAGCAATAATGGCAATGCCACTGTTGCAATTGCTCTGCCCATGCCTAAACCACATTTGTCCCTGATTATTTTCTGGGGAAATTTCATGGCCAATTTTTTTTCAGTCTTTATCATTTTACACTCCGTTTCATAAGGAAACCGGTTTTTCCGGCTTACCTTACCTATTTTGAGATGCTGATTTCAGTGAAGGAACCTTATCGTTGTTTACCGAAAGATAAAGTTCCAGAGCCTCACTGAGAATTACTTGACAGCTTTTACGCGTATGTGCTGAATAAATCCTTAAATTAAGGTGATTTTCTTCTTCCATACGCAACGTCATGGCTATGCGCTTATTTACCGCATATGCTTTAGACGATTTTGCAGACTTCGATTTTTTACTTGAAACCTTTCCCTTATCTGCTTTAACCGGTTCAGCTTTCGAAGAGCGTCCGGGTTTTTCTATTGTTGCAAATTGTTTTTCACCGTGAACAACGCTGTTCTGACGTAAATTTAATTGCTTGGCGGTTTCAATTGCATCTTCCAGAAAGCCATTCATATCCTGTCTGTCTATTGAATTAGTTTCATGGGAGGGAGCCGCCGAACCTTTTCTTGCAAGCAGAGCACCTGTTAATCTGGATACCTGTTTTACATTTCTATCATTTTTCATATTACTAAACCTGTACTTGTCTGCGGCCAAAACCACCGCGATGCGTTGAACTCTTCACATGGGTTGCCTGATGCTGGAATACTGTTCTTCTGAAGTTCTTTTCCAGACGATCACTGATATATTCCCAAAGATCTTCTATTTCAGTAGAAGATTTACCTTTTGGGTTAACTTCCATAACTGTTCTGCCATCAATCATGGAAGAGGCATATTCCGTCCTGTGATGAAGTGTGATCGGAGCCACTGTCCCATGCTGAGATAAGGCAATCGCTGCATCTGAGGTGATCCGTGCACGTTGCGTTGCGCCATTGATGACAAACATAGAAGGCTGATCGGTTCTGTCTGCAAGTTCAACGGTACCCCCGGCGGCACGAAGATCATGGGGGCTTGGTCTTGTGGGGATTACTATCAGGTCCGCAACGGCTATAACACTCTGGATTGCCAATGTGATCGCCGGAGGCGTATCAATTACTGCCAATTTAAACCCCTGTGACCTGAGCTCTTCCAAGTCTGTCAGTAGACGAGATATATTGGTCTGAGCAAAGGCTGGCGTCGGGGCCTCCCGTTCATTCCACCATTCTGTCAGGCTGCCCTGCGGATCTGTGTCTACTAATACAACAGGCCCCGCTCCTGAAAGTTCAGCCTGTACTGCTATGTGGCCACTAAGCGTCGTTTTCCCCGATCCACCTTTTTGTGAGGTAAATGCTAATACACGCATATAATTTAACCCTGTTTCGATTTACAAAATATATTCTAGTACCCAACTAAAAAAACTATAGACACTATTTCAATGATGCAATTATGGCGAATATGTCTTAAGAAACCGTAAAGTCATATCACTTTTTTCTTTTCTAACACTTTGATAATCAATGGATTATTCATAAAATTTTCACTATATTAGTAAATGTTACAAATTCGAAAGCCATAAAAAGCTAATTTAATCATGACTACAGGGAGCAGAAAATGATGAGAAATCCTGTAAAGACGAGCCATTTAATGTCACTCTTCATAATATGTGGGTGCCTGTCATTTTCCATAAACTCTACCTACGCAACTGTGGCCGATGGTGTTCATGCCTACGAAAAAGGAAATTACCAGCAAGCCCGCGAGGCATGGTTGCCTTATGCCGCACTTGGCAACCCGAACGCCCTGTATAATCTGGGACAACTCTCCCGTATGGGTCGCGGAGTTGAGAAAGATTACACCAAAGCAAGGGATTACTACCAGCGGGCAGCTGAACAGGGTCATGTGGGCGCCCAACGTAATCTGGGAACATTATATTATTTCGGTCGCATAGGTGAGGTTGACCCTGCCAAAGCCCTCGACTGGCTGACAAAAGCAGCCATTAATGGTGATGCCAGATCACAACTCATGGTCGGCACGATGTATTATAATGGTATTGCCGGAGAGAAAAATAACATTCAGGCCTATGCCTGGATCATGCTTGCCTCACAAAATGGTCTAAGAAGTGCCACCAATGCGCTCGAAAAACTGGATAATAGCTTTACCATAGAGCAGATCAAACAAGCCAAAGAGCTTGCCCCTAACATGATTAGCCGACAATTGTCACCGGATGATATTGGACTTATGGTACATCAACAGGATGAAAATACCCCAGATGCCCCGGAATTAAATACGCCAAAGCCAGAAGAAACTTTGCCAGAAGAAACTTTGCCAGAAAAGCCTGAGCAGGTCGTACAAGATACTCCTAAAACTGAACCCGACCCCCTCACTTCCGAATCGGGGCTGGATAACTTCAGGGTCCAACTTGGCTCTTTCAGCTCTGAGGAGGCTGCCCAAAAGGCGCTGAAGACCCTAAAAAACAGACTTTCATATCTAACCGATACCACCCGGGGAAATATTGAATTTGCCGACCTTGGGGCGAAAGGCATCTTTTACCGCCTTCAATTAAGTCCGTTTAAAACCAGAACTGACGCTGAAGATCTTTGTGCACAGCTCAAGGAAAACGGCCAGAGCTGCTATGTGGTAACGTCTCCTTAAAGCAGACTTCTACTAAACCCCGGACGCTGTTACCCAGATATATTTTTTCCACATCATGCAGGTCGGCAGGTATCAGACGTTTTTCCTCAAGCAGAATGGAAGGATCATTCAACAAGGATTGTCGTAATGTTCCATTCAATACCCCAGCCTCCAAAGGCGGGGTATAAAGGATATTGCCCTGTTTCACGAAAATATTATTAAACGTGCCCTCGGTAAGATCACCATTCTCATTTACGAAAATCACATCGTAACTGTCATGCTTGCTTAATTCCTGCTGATAAAATTTCCGATCAGTTGTCTTGTGAAAAATCATCTGATTCTGGCTATGGACAGTTTTTTCGGCAAACGTGACCAAGCCTATTTTTATGTCCTGATTATTATCAAGGACAGTAGACGTGATCGATATATGCCCGGTTGGTGATAATAACAGGCGGATTTTCCATTGTTTTTCCGGATCCAGATGTTCGGCATGGCAATCAAGATCAGCCAATATGGCCTGTTCATCACAGGGAAAATCAAAATAACCGGCTGAGGATTTAAGGCGTTCCATGTGCAAATCAAGTAGAAAATAACCTTCTCCTTGTGACCAGCGCATGCTTTCTATCAAGTCAAATTCTCGGAAACTTCTGGTGGCAAACCGGGCTTTCAACAAACATTCATCATATTCCTGCGCCACGTCTGAATCCGCCACTATGCCACTACCAATACCCATTTCCCCCCGGCCAGCATTATCAATGGTGATGGTTCGAATGGGAACACTGAAACAACTGTCACCATCAGGAGCCAGAAACCCAATAGCCCCTGTGTATATGCCACGCGGTGATGTTTCCAGCTGTGAAATGATTTCCATCGCCCGGATTTTCGGGGCACCGGTTACCGAACCACAGGGAAACAGGGTCTTCACCAGATCCACAGCATCCACATCATCTGCAACCTCTGCTTCGATTGTCGAGGTCATCTGGAAAAGCGTGCGGTATTTCTCCACATCATAAAGGCTTTTGAGTTTTACCGAAGCCGGAGCGGATATTCTGGCAAGATCATTTCGCAACAGATCAACGATCATAAGATTTTCAGCCCGGTTTTTTTCATCATTCTGGATAAAATCAACATTGCATTCATCTTCTGCCGCCGTACGGCCCCGTCTGCATGTCCCTTTCATGGGGCGAGTTGTTATTGTACGGCCTGTTTTTTTGAAAAATAGCTCGGGGCTAAGTGACAGTACGGATAATTTATCGGATTTTATGTAAGCACCATATTCTACCCTCTGCGCCTTTCTTAAGGCCGCGAAATAACCTGCCGTGGATCCGGAAAACTCGAACAGTGACTTCAAAGTGAAATTAACCTGATAGATGTCCCCTGCTTTCAGAAATTCATCAATTTTAGCGAACGCCTCATCATAGCTGTGCCGCGAAATATTTAGTTTCAGGTTTTCAACGGCATAGTCACCCTTTTGTGCCCAATAGTCTTCACTGTCCTCTGAGCTCAGTGTCAGGCGGTTTTCATATACACCGAAACAAATAAAAGGCACTTCATAAGACTTATCAGCCAGCGGCATAAGCTTTTGCTCAAGAAAAAGTCCGGTTTCATAGCTTATCCAGCCTGCAACATAATAACCATCAGTCAGAGATTGTCTTATTTCTTCAAAAGCACTGTCTATTTCACAGGATTTCTCCGCGACAATCAACCGGACCGGATTATCAAACAAATATGCCGCTGTCCTGTGATCCCCTGTCCGGTTGTTATCCAGATAAACCGAGAATTCCCCGCATGCTTGTTGCGTCCTGGTCATAAAGTAATATTCTCATAAAAATTAGTTAGATTATTATCACAGTCCCGGCATGATCGGTCAACCTGACATTCACTGCTGGCCTGCCCTGAAGACAGTTTTTTATATCTTCAACGGACATAGCGTAAAAGGCCGTGGACAGGGCATCAGCCAATGTTGCTTTTGGGGCTGTGACCGTCACCGAAGTATATCTGTGGGCAGATTTACCGGTCTGTGGGTCAAACAGGTGATGAAAATAACCTTTTTTATCAAAAATATCACCAATGCCCGAAGATGTAGCCACGGCTCCCTGCGTGATTTCAAGAATATGAGAAAACTTCCCAAAATTCAGTGGGTCCGACAGCCCTATACGCCAGGGGGACTTGTTCGCCTGCGGCCCCAATGCACAATATTCACCAATATCCACCAGAACAGATGTCAGGCCCTGGCCTTGCAGGTATTCAGATACACGATCAGTGATATACCCCTGAGCAATACCGTTCAATGTTGCTGCCATGCCTTCTTTCTGGAATGAAATTTTATCACTGGATATGTTGATTTTATTATAATCTATAAGATTAAGTATATCACTTAAATCATTATTAAAAGATGATTTTTTCATATCTTGATCAGAGTATCTTGACTTATAGTACTGCCATAAAGGTTGCACTGTAATATCAAAAGCCCCCGAAGTCATTTGGCTGATATGATTGGCAGTCTGTAACAGATCAACAAATTCTGCCGGCGGGTTATCAATGACCCCGTCCCGGTTTAATATGGCAAGGGTAGAATTTTGCTGATACAGGCTGAATACTGCCTCCATTTCCCGGATTATCTGTACAGATTTTTCAATGATCCGGCGCGATGCCCTTGCATCATTATGATAGAGTTGCAACGACACCTCCGCCCCAAGGGCATAACCATGCCATTGGTGGAAACTACTCTCTGGCACCATGGCCATTGCCGCTTGTGGGGCAGCACAGGCCGCCACGCTTGCAGCCATTAGTTTAATCACCCGTCTTCTTTGTTTTGAAGTTGCCATTTATCCGTTCAAACATCCCGACACTAGAATAAAAAGCTTATTATTATCTTTTGTATTGATAAAGCAAATCAAATCTGATAATTGCTCTCCTACATTATTAATAATGATAACGCTTCTTAAGTGCAAATTTAATATGTTTAATATCAGTAGATTAGATTAAGTAAGGAAATAAAATGGTTAATAATATTCTGAAGGTGACAGTATCCACACTGGCTTTATCCCTCGCCTTTTCATCATCAGCTGTTCTGGCTCAGGAATTGCCCAGCCGGGAAGAAATGTGGAAGATGATTCTGCAACAGCAACAACAAATTAAAAAACTTGAAGCCATTGTCGGTATTACAAATGTAAAAGTAACCGAGAATCAGGAAAAAATTGAAGCAACTGGTGAAATACTTGATCAGGTCGCCAGTAGTGAAGGCTCTGGAAGTCAAAGTGCCACCTCAATTGGTGGCTATGCCGAACTGCATTATAACGGCGGCAAGGCTGATCAGATTGACCTGCACCGCTACGTCATTTTCCTGAGCCACGAATTCAGTGACAGAATCCGTTTCTACAGTGAACTGGAAGTAGAGCATAATATTGCTGGTGAAGGTAAAGTCGGCGAAGTTGAAGTGGAACAGGCCTTTGTCGAATTTGACCTGACTGAAAATCACATGGCCAGCCTGGGCGTACAGCTGATTCCTGTGGGCTTGCTAAACGAAACTCACGAACCGCCAACTTTTTACGGGGTTGAGCGTAACAATGTTGAAAAAAACATTATCCCCGCCACTTGGTGGGAAGCTGGCATTAAACTGAGCGGCAACCTGAATGAAGCTTTCAGCTATGACCTTATGATCCATTCCGGTCTGGACACCACGGGCCAAGGCTATAAAATACGCAATGGCCGCAAAAAAGTCGGCAAAGCACCTTGGAAAAATGCTGCATTTACCGCGCGAGCAAGCTGGCACGCCATACCCGGTGTGCAAGTGGGGGCCACATTCCAGTATCAGGACGACATTACCCAAAGCAGTAGTGTAAACGAGAATGCCTCAGCCACCCTGTTTGAAGTACACACGGACATCAAACATGCCCTCAGCAAAAACGGTATATTTGGCTTACGCGCCCTCTACGCCCAGTGGAATGTCAACGCAGATTCGGCGGAACTAATCGGTCGGAATATACAAAGGGGCTGGTATGTGGAACCGTCCTACAGGATTGCGCTTGACAATAATCATGCCGTTGGATTTTTTATCCGCTATAGTAGCTGGGATAACGAAGCGGGAGACAATATTGACAGCGCCTTCAATCAGACCAGCATTGGCATTAATTACTGGCCTGATCCCCATGTGGTTCTGAAAATGGATTACCAGATCGATAATTTTGCCAATAGTGACAGCGAAGACAACCGGATCAATCTGGGGATTGGATTACAATTCTAAAGCGGTTATGATTGCAATGATGCGTTTATTTTTATCCATATTGGTTTTACTACTGCTGCACTCCCCCGCCCCTCTCTGGGCCAGAAGTGTCGCTGTGGAAGAAAATTACCTTAAAGCCGAAGAATATATTTTTGCGGCCCTCGGCAAAATGCCGGAAAAACCTTACGTCATATGGATAACTAAGGCTATCAAACCCGATATAAGGAACATATTACGGAAAAAGATTTTCCCTCTACGCTACCGCTACTACCGATTAAGTGACCGCACCGTATGGATAATGAATGTGGTCGGCAGAACCATGCCGATCACAGTTGGCATAACCATTGAGGATAAAAAAATTATCGACCTGACCGTACTTACTTACCGGGAAAGCCGGGGATCAGAAATTCGCTTCCCCGCTTTCAGAAATCAGTTTAAAAATGTTGAACTGACCGAAAAGCACCGCCTGTCCAAGCCCGTTAATGGGATTTCAGGGGCCACAATGTCGACAAATGCCATGAAAAAAGCCAGCCGTCTGGCACTATATTTAAATAACAAAGTTCTGGAAAAAGATGGCCCGCAAACAAAAAAATAATGGCAATAATACACGGAAAACTATCCGGCTATGGCATCGCTGGGTGGGCTATGCCTCACTGTTCTTTGTACTGATCTTAAGCATCACGGGACTGATTCTGAATCGTGCAGAAAAGCTGGAACTTAATCAGATCAAGCTCAGGAGTGAATTTATCTCCTCCCTTTATGGCCAGTTACCCAGTTCCCCGCCGATACATTTCAAAGTGAATGGCAACTGGATCAGCTGGCTCGAGGGCGATCTATATCTGGACGGACAGCCTTTTGCCAGAAATATCGACCCCCTTGTGGGAGGAGCTATATTGGACGACCTGATCATCATCGGTATGAAAAACAGTCTTTCCCTCTATCTGAAAGATGGATCGTTAGTGGATACGCTGGACAATTCAGCCCTGCCCGGACAAATAAACGCAATCGGCCAATCAGAAACCGATAATGTCCTTATCGAAACACCGAGCGGCATTTACGGGACAGATGATGATTTCATTTCATGGCATAAAATATCGCCTGAACTTAACTTCACCCTTGGTCAGGCCGTGCAAGCCCCCAAACAGGTCACGACAAGAATAATGCAGGGCTATAGCGGACAGGGTGTTACTTTATCTCGCCTTATTCTTGACCTTCATTCAGGCAATATTATGGGATCGATGGGGTCTTATGTTATGGACTTGGCAGCATTATGTCTTATATTCTTGGGACTTTCCGGATTGTTTAACCGCAAACGATCAGAAAAAGACAGACGCAAAAGAAAATAAATAAGGGGTTCACCGTGACACTATTGCAAATTATTGTGCTCGCCATTGTTCAGGGCATAACTGAATTCCTGCCCATCAGTTCATCGGGACATCTTATTCTTGTGCCCACATTGACCGACTGGCCCGATCAGGGGCTATTGATGGATGTGGGGGTGCATGTGGGAACCCTGTTGGCGGTTATCCTGTATTTTAAGTCCGATGTCAGACGGATAATTGTGGCTTTCTGGCAAATGATCACTTTAAAGAAGGAAACTGATAGCCATGACAAACGGTTGATGATTGCCCTAATTTTATCCACGATTCCTGTGGTAATTATTGGCGGACTGGTTTCTAAAATGGGTTGGAATGATGCCTGGCGCACCCTGGAAATCATTGGCTGGACCAGTATTACCTTTGGAATATTGCTCTATATTCTGGATGATAGATGCGCGGTGACAAAGAAAATATCCGACCTGCGCTATGGTCAGGCCCTGCTTATCGGCTTGGCTCAGGTTCTGGCCGTCATTCCCGGTGTCAGCCGGTCTGGCATTACCATGACAGCGGCCCGGGGGTTGGGTTTTGGCCGCACGGACGCCGCCCGTTTTTCCATGCTGATGTCCATACCCACTATCTTTGCCGCCGGAACTCTGGAAGGCATGAAACTATATAATAGCGGCGACACGGCCCTTGGGATAGATATTTTTGTCGGCGCAGGGCTGGCATTTATTGCAGCCCTTATGGCTATTGCCGGGCTTATGAAATGGCTACAGAAATCAACCATGACCCCGTTTGTTATTTACCGGGTTATTCTGGGAATAGGCTTACTGGGTCTGGTTTACGGTCAATGAAGCAGTGTTAACTAAAGCAATGCACGTAGGATAAAATGATGTCCACATTTTCATTGTCACTGGACATGGGCAGGGTCAGAGTGGAATAATATTTATAATCCTCTGACTCTAGTGGAAATTCACATTCAATGTAATAGGGCTGCTTTGTTTTTACCAGATCAGTCAGGCGGATTATCATGTCGCCGGTAAAAGAGGCCCCTTCCAGATCCATGCTGGTGCCTTCGATCTGAAATGCCTGAACAAGACCAGTGCCAAACAAACGCACCTTAAAAGACGGTTGATCACCCGCAATAACATCCGCCATCCAGATAGAGGGTAAAAGACGGGTTATATCCGAAGGATCTAAATCCTGACGGCGCGGCATCGAAAGATCACCTCTGATTTTCAACCAGTATGCTAACAAATCACGCTGTTTATCACATGTGAAAGTCAGTGGATCTAATCCTGCTACTTCACTATCGTTCAAATTATTATCCATCCCTGATGGTGTTATATATTTTATTTCTTTTAATAACATACCAAAATAATCAAATACAGTTATTAAAAAGTAAATGCCCCTTAGTAAAAGACGATAGAAACAGTATTATTGAGAATTATTTCTTTGAGAAAAGATCATCAGCGGGGGATTTTTCACTTTCCCTTAAATGATCTATGGGATAAAAGACAGTGAATGCTTAGATAAATAGATTTCAGGTGAAAATCATGACGGCCCGTATTTATTGCCCAACTAAAAATGCTATGCAGTCAGGCATGAAAAACACCCGCAAATGGGTATTGGAATATATCGCGGAAAAGGGAAAAATTCTTGACCCCCTGATGGGCTGGTCAGGGTCTTCAGATATGAAAGGCCAGATTAGCCTGAAATTTGCCTCAAAAGACGATGCCATTTCCTATGCCAGACGCAACAGCATTGATTATGAAGTGATTGAACCGAAGGCAAGAAAAACAAATATAAAATCCTATGCTGACGTATTTTCTTTCCATGGATAATTAAAAGGTATCTCTCATGTGCGCCCGTAGCTCAGCTGGATAGAGCAACGGACTTCTAATCCGTAGGTCACAGGTTCGAATCCTGTCGGGCGCACCAATCACGTACAAAACTGGGAACTCTTTCTTTTGAGGAATTTCCCTCTTTTAAAGCAACTGCAAGAGCGGCCTTTGGACCAGTTACTGTAATATTCTGCTTGCCCACATCAACACGGCTCACCAGCATCTTCATATATTCTTTCCTGAAGCCTTTGGGGCCGTTATGCAACATGTCCTTGAGGGTTGTCGTAAAGCGGTCAAGCTGTGCATTGCTCAAATGCCGCATGGGAAGATTGAGATTTTCCTCTTTCAAGGTAATCAAACGTGTCAGTTCATCCCGCCGGGCTTCCAGCTTATCATTGTGGTCCTTAAACCCTTTGCTGTCACTGACAAGGCCATCTGTCAGGGCTTCAAATAACTTGGCAACCTTGTTGTCCACTTCCTTTAATTCTCTTCTGAGAAGTTTAAGGTCATTCATGGCATCCTGATTATTATCTTTAGCCCGTTTCAGGGTTTGCTTGAGAAGATGTTTCAACCGATCTTTTTGTAATATCTTATCGGCAATCACTCCCGTGACGATCCCGTCAAGCTTGGCTTCGGGAATCCGGATCGGGGTATTGCAGCTACACTTGCCCTTTAGATGCCTTCCAGCACAGCTATAGTAGCGATACCGCCCGTTCTTACCCGTGGTCAGCATCAAGCGGCTATCACAGCCTGTGCAGCGGGCAATGCCAGATAGAAGCACAGAATTCAGAACCAGCCTTGGCGCAACCTTTTTCGGGCTGCGGGCTTTCAGGCGTTTCTGGACAAGATCAAACCTCTCCGGGTCTATAATAGCGGGCACCTGTATGGGAACCCATTCTTCCCGAGGTCTGAGTTTGCGGGTCCGGCTGTTATGTTTATTAAAGTAGTGAATGCCTTTATAGGCACAATGGATCAGTATATTGTGAACGATGCTGATATAATAATCACCCCCCGTTGGGGTTTTGTAATTTCGCCGGTTGAGATATTCGGCAATCAGCTTAATGCCCATGGGGCCGGAATGCTCATGACCTTCCAGAAATAGCTTGAAAATGAGTTTAACGATCTCCGCCCCCTTAGGCTCAATCTCCAGCTTCTTTTTGGCCTTGTCGCCCCTATGTTCGGCTATATAGGTACGATAACCCATGGGCGGGCGTGATCCGTTCCAGAATCCCTGTCGAGCATTCTCAATCATGGACCGACTGACATGTTTAGCCGTTTCAGCAGAGTTATGGGCATCACAGGCGGCAATAACCGTCTGTATCAGGTCAGCCTGTGGCCCATCGCCAAACTGCTGTGTGATGGACTTTAACAGGACACCATGTTCTTCCAGCTTACGTTTGTAGAGGCCCTGATCAATAGGGTCACGAAAGAAGCGGGACAGGCAATGAACCAGAACGATGTCATAGGGTGATGGGTCAGTACAGGCATCACGGATCATTTTCTGGAACTGAGGCCTTTTATCACTTCTGGCACTGGCTCCCGGTTCGATATAGGTGTTCGTGATTTGCCAGCCTCTTTTCTGGCAATAATCCTTGGCCTGTTTGATCTGGTCAGGAATGGATATATCATTCAGGGCTTGGCGTGTTGTGGAAACACGCACATATAAGGCAACCTGTTTGTCCATAGTTTAAGTCCCTTCTGATTATTTTCCCGGATTGGTATCACTATCACTGTTATTGTCATTGGCAATTCCAAGCAAGATGTGACCCAGATACCGTGCGACCAGATCAACCTCACCGGACAGGATTCCCAAATGCTCCGGGAAAAGGCAACGGATTTCTATTTTTTCATCTGGATCGGCACGATTGTCATTGGCGATCTTCTTTGAATGTAGGCTAATCCGTTTTTTGTCTCTGGTCATCTTGTTTCGCATTAAAGGGATGGAGGGATACCCATAAAAAACAAGAAAACATCGCCCGTCAAGTAAAGAAAAACAAGCAATACAAGGGGTTATAGAGTAGTGCAGTGAATTAGAGAGTAGCAGAGGGGGAACGGGTAGCATCATAGGGTGTCTCTGGTGAACATCATTATCATGGCATTTTAACCTAAAAACGGCCCTTTTTGCCGCCACTATATATGGGTTCTGGCAAAAAGGGCCGTTTGCATCGTAATAATCCTAAATTCGCCTTCCGAGTCCTTTTACCTTTTAACCACTGGTAGCTTTTCTTCAACAGGGGCATCACCGCGTATCCGAATTTCCTTCAGGAGGGCAACCATTTGAATGAAAACATCTCTGATCATATGGGCCCGTTCATGGACAACCCTGCCCATAACAAAGATTCCACTTAGTTCAGCATCATCGTCCCCGTGGGACATGGACTTTAGGACTCTCCCCAGTTGCTCCAGTTCGAAGTAGGGTTCTTCAAGTTCAAATATTTTTGTACGTAATTTTTTGAACGCATCTTCCTGTTCCACCGTCCGGAAGATCGGGAACGGGTCTGGAGTGGTGGTTTCAGTATCCGTTGTTTCGATAACTTTGGCAGGGTCTGTTTTATCTTCATCCCCCGGCGTTTCGATTGCAGGGGTTTCAGTTGGTCCGGGTTCATCTTCTTTCTCATCCTTGGGCATGACAGCTTCCGACTTTTTCAATCCCTCACCGATAATCTCCACCCAGTCTTTATCTGGTCTGGCAAGGCTTCCAGCATTTAATTCCTCAAACTTCAACTGGCAGATATAATGAACCAGATTATGCAAATCCTCCACATGGCTGAACATGAGGCCCAGTTCGTTATCGGTGATTTTATAATCCATGCCAAAGCGTACGCCACCAAAGGCGGTACTCAGTAAATCGAAACAGGGTTCCGCCCGTGATCCGGACCAGACGATGCTTAATTCCGGATGAATACTCTCCGCCAGTTCCCGCAATTCATGAACCCGGCGTCTGTCGGAGTATTTAAGCACATGAACCACCATAAAAGCCACATAGGCCTGTACAGCGGCAAGATTGAGCATGACGGCGGCGGCATTGCGGTCTTGTATATATTCTGTGGGGGGAACTACCGCCCCTTGGGCTACTTGAGTTCCCCCCGCGCGCATAGCTCGCTCCCCCCTATCCTGAAAGAACCGCGCCCCGGACAGGAACGACTGAGCCAGTGGAAAGGCATGGTCAAAATGATCTCGGGCCTGAACATAATGCTTTTCAACTGGCTGCTGTTCTGGCTGGAAAAACAGGATGTTTCTGGCATGTCCCCTGCGATAGAGGCGAATACCACGGGTCTGTATCCGGTCATAGGCCAGATAGCCGTCTTCCAGCTTCCGGTTGATCCGGCCA
>JAJFIP010000066.1 GCA_021774875.1 Emcibacter sp. | reverse complement strand
CAGTCATCGCGGATAACCCCAGCCCGAAGATTCAATACATTCCAGGATGGACGTAACCGCTGTTCGCCATTATTGGTACTGAAACTGCGGCCATAATAGTTATAGTCTGCTCTGAAGAAACCATCCATCGAATTGGCCAGTGGAAAGATATATTCAGCAGATGAAGAAACCGTCCAGTTGGGAACACCTTGAATCGGGTCACCCGCTGACACAATAGAAGAAGCGGCACCTGGATCGGTGATTTTTGCATCGGAATGGCCCAACGAGAATATAAGCGTCAAGCCATCTACTGGCATCGCCATCAATTCAACTTCAAAGCCTTTAATCTCCGCCGCCCCGGTATTGACCTTGAACTGAAAGCCACAGGCCAGACGAATTTGCTGAATTATATCGCTCCATTCGATGTAATAACCTGAAATATTCAGCGATATGCGGTTATCGGCTAATTTAGATTTTATCCCTGCCTCATAACTCCACAACGTATCAGAGTCGTAGGTTGCCGTCTCTGCACGATCAATGCCCAGAGCTGCCACTTCAGGGCCACACAAAGCTTCAGAAATATTACCATTCACGCCGCCGATACGATAGCCCTTGGATGCCGTGGCATAAACGTCAATCTCTTCGTTTACATTTGCCTGCAATAGAACTTTGGGGTTAAAGCCACTTTCTGATTGGGTGCCTTCAATATGGGTGGGACCACCATTGGCAAAACCATCAGAATCAATCACCGCATCGGTATCGGTGTTGAACCAGCGTCCGCCTGCAGTTATGGAAACCCTATCTGTTATGTCAAAAGTAACTTCACCGAATGCGGCGTATTCCTCGGTATTAAATTCGTTGTCGGTGATAAAGATCAAATCCGTTACGTTGCCATAATCTGCAAAAAACGGTGAATTACGGACTACGCCTTCAGGATCTGTGAAGGTCTCTGTCACTGCCGGGGCTATTGGAAAACCAACTGCTGCATTCAGACCGGGCTGGACGGAAGGTGGATCATATTTCAGACGATTTTCCGTTTTCTGGTAATATATTCCAGCTGTAATCTGGAAAGGTCCGTCAAACGAAGACGTATAGCGGGTTTCATGAACGTAAGATTTAAACCGTTCATTCTCATCCAGCGGGGATTCCAGCGGATCGATGGGAATTCCGATAACTTGATTAAACAGGAAATGCAGGAAGGAATGCTCTTCTTCCCGCTCATCAAGGAAACGATCAAAAAATGATGTGGTTGATACAATCACACCGCTATCCATATCCCAGTTGATGGTACCACTGACCAGCCACCAGCGGTCTGATCCCGGTTCATCGGTATCAAAGAAACGGCGTTCGGTGAAATTGCCGGGATCAACATCCGCGAACGGCAGGCCATCGGCATCAATTTTCTGAAACATAACCTTGGGGATGAAGGTTACATTTTCCGAAAGCTGGGCTTTGGCGACCAGCTGGAACCCACCATAAGTTTCATCGTCAACATTTTCATTGGTTTCAAATGCTGGTGCCGTGTTCTGTACCGTGGCACCTGTTACCGCATTAACCCAGGTTGGAATATATTCACGATCAAAGATACCTGAATTCTGGCCAAAATAGGCTGTCGCCCGAACCGCGAGTTTGTCTTCAACTACAGGCAGATTAACGGAGGCATCAACAGACCAGTTAATGTCACCCTCTTTTACCGCTGACAAAGTGGCATGAGCAGAACCGGAAGTGCCGTCAAAATCCGGCTGCTGTGTGATCAGGCGAATGGTGCCGCCCATGGAGCGGGCACCATACAATGACCCTTGCGGACCACGCAGAACTTCAACCCGGGAAACATCAATCACCCGTGGCTGGATAGAGGCCGGAAGCGGCGTATCATCAATATAAAATCCGGTAGTATTATCACCAAAAACCCCGCGAATGGCCGGAGAGTTGGCATTAAAACGGCCATCAGATTCATTACCAAAGCCCAGATTCGGCACACGCACAGCAAAATCCTGAAACGATGTGGCACCCATTCTTTCCAGATCCGCTGCGCCAATGGCTGTCACTGACATCCCGGCTTCCTGCAAGGTCTGTTCTCTTTTTGACGCGGTAATGACAATTTCTTCAAGGCCTTTAAAGGCTCTCTCATCGTCATCCGCAGCCAGTGTAGGGGCCACTGAGCCTGCCGCAATCAATGCCGCAAGGCAGGTTGATCCTGTTAATTTTCGAAAAAATATGGATTTTGTAGTTTCCCGCATAGTCCTCTCCTAAATGGTAGTGGTTAAATTATTAATTTATAGTCGTTTTTTAATTACGCATACTAGCACCACTTATTATGACCTCTCTTGTCTGAGCGCGCCAGCATAAATGTTTCATAGCGACAAAACGTATGTTTTATCACTCTTTGCTAATCTTAAACTTATTTAATACCAAGTGTCTATAATAAAACAGAATATTTAATTTTCAAGTCTCTATTATACAGCCATTCTATATTGTCTGGGAGACAAGCCGAATTCCTGCCTGAAAGTACGGCTGAAATGTGCCGCATCATTAAATCCCCAATGAAAGGCAATCTGGATAATGCTGTGATCGGCGAAATGTTTGTTGGCCAATTGCCTGCGGGCTTCCTCCAGGCGACGTTTGCGTACCCATTCACCAAATGATACCCCATCGCCCTTGAACAGGCGGTGCAGATGCCGGGTGGATATGCCACACAACTCTGCAATCATTGTTGGTGAGAGGCCGGGATCAGTCAATTTTTGCTCAATGGTTTTCCTGATATGGGTAAGTTGCTTTACCTTTTGGCCCAACACCCCCTCCGGCGCATAATCCCGTAACGTCGCCACAAGAAAATTAAGCAGGGCCTCGCGCACAGCAGGATAATCCTGTTCTCCTATACATGCCGCCTCATTATAAGTTGAAGACAGAAAATCCCTGATTACGGCGCCCATGCCCGATACGCCGGAAATTGTTCTGGCGGCCTCTATATAGCGGTAAGGCAAACAGGATTCCAGGGTTTCCCTCGGGATATGCAGGGAAATCTGCCTCATAAAACCATCATAGGAAAACTCGGAAGGATAGCCGGAATCAATTAAGGCCATATCGCCCGGCTCAAGAAAGGCTTCATTATTTTGTTGTGATAACACCGCCCGGCCCTCCATTTGCATGATCAGGAAACAATATTTGTCATCACCCTGCGCGATCTGGCGACGTGAGCGAACCACCTTGTCCGCATTCATGGAAATGCCCGCCACATCAAATCCGCCAATATTACGCAGTTCAATATTGCCCCTGAATTTGGACCAGTCACTTGAAATCGTCTCGAATCCCCCGCAGACATTCATCAGGGATTCTGCCCAGTGATCCGCACGATCCACTGGCGATACCATTTCAATTGGGTAATTACGTTCCATTCGCTCCCTATATTTTTTGGCCCTGAAACAAATATTTCAGCGGTCTATGATCGAGACTCGATCTGTGTATTTTCCAGAATATTACCAAATGTAACTAACATCGTCAATAATGGCTCACCGCCAGCTATCCTCTGGCCAGAAGCATGGCTTCAGAAAGAGTTTCCTGATCGCCAATATGGTTCGATAGAATCAGGATCAGTTTGGCATTCATCAGTTGTACATCGTCCTCACTCATATCGCGTTGCATGTCAATCAGCTCCTGATAAAAGTCATCGGGGCGGGTGATATTTGCTTTCAAATTCAGTGCCATGATATTCTCCTATCGCTGGCCAGTTGCACGGGCCATAGCCGTAGTAATTTTTTCCTGATCGAACGTCCGCCATCGGGCCGCCACATGTTGATCAGGGCGGATCAGATATACTGCCCCCTTACCGCCGTCATATCTTGTGGTCAGCAGACCTTGTCTGTCTTCAAATTGCCCCCCCACAGTGATCACTTCAGCAGATATATCACCACTGGAAATGCTGGTATTTTCCGGATAGTCACCAAAAATCAGAACCGTAAAACCATCCCCCAGCTGATGAAGCAGCCAGCCATCCTTGCCATCTTTAACAATGGGCGCATCAATACAGTTTGTCCCCGGACACATGGTACCGTCAAAATCATCCTCATCCACCGTGTTCAGCGATGAATTAACGTATGGGGTCGGGGTCGAAAGCCGGCCACTATTTACCAGAGGCCGGGCAAAATCATATTTTTTCGATAGCTCCAGAACCGCATCACGGAAATAGCGGCTGGCGCGGTTTTTCGGGGTGATAAAGTCGGTGGAACGGGTGGAATTTAACAGATTATCATCGGCGGCAAAGGCACGTTCCTCATCATAACTGTCGATCAGGCTATCCGGGGCGGCCCCGTCCATGACCATCTTCAATTTCCAGATCAGGTTATCAATATCCTGAATCCCGGTATTGGCACCGCGAGCACCAAAGGGCGAGACCTGATGAGCGGCATCGCCAGCAAAAACGATACGGCCATAGCGGAAATTATCTATGCGGCGGCAGGCAAACTGGTAAATGGATACCCATTCCAGTTCAAAATCAGTCCCATGCCCCAGCATGGCCTTGATCAGCGGGATCACATTTTCCCGCTTGGTGGCCTCATGGGGGTCTACATCCCAGCCCATCTGAAAATCAAGCCGCCAGACATCGTCCGACTGTTTATGGAGCAATGCCGACTGATTTTTATGAAACAGGGGATCAAACCAGAACCAGCGTTCCGTGGGGAAATCCGCTTTCATCACCACATCGGCAATCAGGAACCGGTCCTGAAAAAACTGGCCGGTAAAGGACGCATGAACCATCTTGCGAATATTGCTATTGGCCCCGTCACAGGCGATGAGCCAGTCACATTCCATGGTGAATACCCCGTCAGGTGTTTCCACCTGCAAGCTGGTATAATCATCATGCCGGGTCAGGCTGATCAGCTTATGCTTCCAGCGCAGGTCAATCAGGTCGCTTTGTTTCACGACCTCATCGACCAGAAATTCTTCGCAGTAATATTGCTGAAGGTTGGTGATCGCGGGCATCTTGTGGCCTTCTTCCGGCAAAAGATCAAACTCGTAAGCCAGATCTTCCTTGAAAAAAACCTTACCCAGTTTCCAGCTGATACCCTTTTCCACCACCCGGTCTGCAACCTCGAGCCGGTCCCAAATTTCCAAGGGCCGCTTGGCGTAGCAAACGGCGCGTGACCCGATACTCACTGTATTATTATCATCCATGACAATTACCGGAATTCCGCGTTTGGCACAATCCAGTGCTGCTGTCAGACCAATCAGACCCGCACCGATAACAATAACCGGATGTCTTTTGACCGACGTGCTATTTTTCTGATCCTCAGACTGAACATAATCATATTCAGGCCATGTATATGTATTTAACATCTGATTATTCCTAACCTTCAAGATCCTGCCACATTTTCTTGTCCCGCTCCGCAGTCCAGATACGGGGATCGCGGATACCCTGACATTCATCATAAGCGCGGGTGACATCAAAGGGCAGACAATGCTCAAAAATCACCCAATGGCCATATTTGGGATTTAACAGTTCCATGGTTTTTTTGTAGGTGCTGTTCAGGTCCATGCCTTGTGACTGACAGGCCTTGACCGAGCCATACATATCGCTGATAAAAGCACGGGTTTCGGTCAGGCCCTGCAGACATTGTTCCGCCGTCATCAGTGCGTCTCCACGACCGGGAACCAACCTTTCCGGCCTCATCGCCACCAGATTATCCAAGGTAGCGGGCCAGTCTTCAAGATAGGCATCGCCCGTATAGGGGGTTGCGCCAAATTCCACCAGATCACCACTGAACAACACTTTGTCGGCAGGCAGCCAGGCGATAGTATCACCCTTGGTATGACCACGACCAACTTGCTTTAATTGCACTTCCACTGAGCCCAGCCAAATAGTCATTTCACCTTTGAACGTTTGGGTAGGCCAGGTGAGACCAGGCACAGTTTCAACCGCATCAAACAGGCGTGGGAAACGCTCATATTCAGATTTATAATCCTGCTCGCCGCGCTCAACGATCAAATCCCGGGTATCCATACTGGATATAATATGTTCGGGATTATAGCCAGATGCCCCCAAAACCCGTACAGCATGATAGTGGGTGAGCACAACATATTTAACAGGTTTATCTGTTACGGTGCGGATTTGATCAATCACCAGCTGGGCCATGACCGGGGTCGCCTGGGTGTCCAGAACCATGACACAATCATCGCCAATGATTACGCCCGTGTTTGGGTCGCCTTCTGCGGTGAAGGCATAGGCATGGTCGGATAGTTTGGCGAAGGTGATTTTCTTTTCTTCCAGATCGGCTTGCGACGCGAATTTTTTTTCAGTCATGGTTGATATTCCCTGATTTAAGTTTGAGAAATATTATAGATGTTAAATAAATTCCTGTCTGTCCTCATAGATGGGGACAAAGATCATGCTACAAGAGAAATAAACTCAAGATACAGACTGAACAGCTCATTCTGGGAGGAAATCCCCAGCTTGGCGTAAGCGCGTTTTCGATATGTGTGAATGGTTGATATGGCAACCTTCAGATCAAGGGAAATGGCCTCCGAAGTAAGGCCCTGTAATATTCTGATGCAGACCTGCTGTTCGCGCTCGGTTAACTGAGTAAAGACCTCATTTCTGGCATTACGAAGATTGACAGTGGCATCTGCTGTTCGACCCAAAGGCACCTGGGTAATGATCGGGTCATGCTGATTTTCATTTTCCCCCACGCCCGCAAGCCGGGAATGTTTAAATATCAGATTGGTGAGGATCGGTAGAATCCGCGACAGCTCATCAAATTCGCGGGGCTTGAACCGGCCACTTTCCTGCAAGCGGTAAAAACTGCAATAGATGCTGTATTGACTGGTTTCTAACAGGCTGGATACCTTATCCACCAGGCCTGTACCCGTGAAAAATCGAGCCTTATAACCTTCATCATAATTTGTCATAGATGTATGAGGCAATAGCGTCATTTTTTCTTTCGGTGCTTCCTGTTCCTGCCCCAAGGCATCAAGATTAGGGTCGCGCACATAAAATCGTTCCGTATAAGCCTTGGCGAGGGATCGGCAAATTTTATCACTGAGTATGCTTTTGGTAAAAAGATGGGCGATTGAGCCATCGTTATTATTTATAAAGACCACACAATGATCGACACAAACCATAGCATTGACCAAATCAAACAAGCTGTCTTCAAATTCCGCCTGCCCTAACTTGGCTATGGTTTTATTTAATTTAATCAGCCAGTTTTCTGATCCTGCTATGGAGACATTCTCCGACATAATATACGACCTATTCGCTTCTGCGTTCATTATGGACATATTTAGCCTGTGAGACAAGCCATTCCCTTGCCATTTTCCTGTCGCCACCTGCGTGCAGATAGGCCGCAACCTGCCCCGAAATATGGGCAGTCCCCATGCTCGCACCGCCAATATTAGTCGTCTCGCCCAGGCCGCGAGGACAGCCGCCAAAGTCGGCTTGTTCACTATCAAGATAAGATATTTCACTCACGGCACAGCGCGCATCCCCCGTGGCCCTGATCACCCCGCCGTAGGCCGATGGATAAACTGCCGCCCCCTGCGCCGGAGATGATGCGATCAGAAGAATTCCCCCTGTCACCGCACCGGCAACAGCATCCGCCAGTATAGTGCGATCACGCTCTAGCCCCAGACTTAAATTGATCAGGTCAACTTTTTCAGATACCAGCCAATCCAGTGCCGCCGCCACCTTTGCCGCCGTGGTCACGCCGCTCTCATCAAAAATCTGGGCAATATAAAGCTGAATATTCGGCGCATGATGCAAGATAATATCGCAGACTGCCGTGCCATGCCCCAGTAGATCAGGCCCGGTTGAGCCGGTCATATATGCATTGACATATTCAGTCTGATGCTCAGACACCCCGCTGTCCACCAAGCCTACGCGCACTGTCATGAGGTAATCTCGGTCAATCTGCCTTCATTCATGGAAAAAACCCGGTCGAGGTTGTGGATTGCGCCCACATGATGGCTGATAATGATCCGGGTGCGACTGCCAAAAAACTGATCCATCATATCCTGAAATTCCGCCTCGGTTTCCTGATCCACCGCCGAAGTGGCTTCATCCAGTATCAACACATGGGTATTCATGAGTAAAGCGCGGGCAATGGAAAGCCGTTGTTTCTGGCCGCCGCTTAATTGTGCGCCGCGCTCGCCGACCTGGGTATCATATCCCTCAGGCAGACTTTGAATAAAATCATCAATACGCGCGGCCCTGGCGGCAATAATCATCTGTTCCAAAGTTGCCCCTTTCACGCCGTAAGTAATATTATCCCCGACAGTGCCGCGAAACAGAATGGTATTCTGATCGACTACGGCAACGATGCTGCGTATTTCTTTCAGTGACAAATCAGGATAGTTCACCCCGTCCAATGATATAGTGCCCGCTCCCGGATCATAGTGACGGTGCAGCAAATTAATCAGCGTTGACTTGCCCGAGCCGGACGGCCCGGTAATCAGTATCTTTTCACCGGGTCGGATGTGGAGCGATATATCCCGCACCCCCTGTGTCTCCCCCTTATCATAAAAGAAACTCACATTATCCAGCTTGATCTCGCCCTGAGCCTTGTCCCCGATCAGGATGGTTTGCACCGGCTCAACCACAGCGATTTTCTGATTTTTAAGTTCCAGAACCCGAACCAGACTGACCATCGCTCGCTGGTAAGCCACATACAGTCCGAGGAAGGTCTGCACCGGTCCGGTTGCCCGCGCCATATAGGCAGAAAAAGCTATCAACGTACCAATGGTTACGCCACCCTGCATAACAAAATATCCACCAACAATAAACACACATGCCGTGGCTATGGTGGTCATGAGACCAGGAATGCCACCAGTTACATGATTAATGATCTGTAGTTTCAGCAGCTCATCCAGATATGAGTGATTGAGCTTATTGAGTCTTGTACTTTCATGCCCGGTCCCTGACATGGACTGAATAAATTTTACCGAAGGCAGGGTTTCAATAAAAAAGCTGCTCACATCGGCTGATTTTTCCCTTAATATCCGACTGCCCGTTTCCAGTCGTGGCCGCATCCGGCGCAGAAACATAACTTGCAATGGCAGCAAGGCAAAGGCAATCAGGGTCAGTTGCCAGCTTAATATCATCATAATGACGAGACTGCCAATCAGAGCCAGAGTGCCATTGACCACCGCCAGCAGACTATCGGTGGAAAACCGCTGGACCTCTGCCACATCACCGTCAAGGCGCGAGACAATATCCCCCGTGCGCCAGGACCCGAAAAAATCCGGTGATAATTTCATCAGGTGATCATAAACATCTTCGCGCAAGCGAAATAATATGCGTCCCGATAAACCCACATAAAGCCAGCGGTTAAAACCACTGATCATAAAACCCACAAATGCCACGGTGATAATCAAAAGAGCAAAATGAACAACCATATCCATATTACCCGCCATCAGGCCATCATCTATCAATATCTTGGTGAAATAGGGCTGTGCCAGAGCAAAACCCGTCATGCAGGCCGCCAGCAGCATGACAATACTTAAGCGTTTTACCTCAGGCCGGATAAATTTCCCGGTCCAGTTTAAAGCAAGTTGTATCTTGTTTTTATCTGTGATTTTCTTCCCTAACCTGTGAGATTTAGAGACATAAGCCATTTTCTAGCTGACGTCACGTTCTTTAAATCACAGCCAATTTTGTTGGCATTGTCCCCATCATCACCGGACCCACTCCTGATCAATTCAAGCAGGTCGGCCAATGGAACACCATCAAGCTGCCAGACCCCGCGCGGATGATCAGCGGTAACGATAACATTTTCAAGTTCAATATAACCGTCTTTAACTACGGGTTTTTTGCATAATTTTGCCGGCTGTGACAGGGGGTCAGGGTGTGAAGACTTGTCTCCCGCTGGCCAATTACTGCGGGCTTTCCAGAAGGGGGCATCGGGCCAGCGTTGCTCGGATGCATAAAATTCGCGCCCCATCAGGCAACCGCCTTCAAAAGCCAGATCAAGACGTTCCTGATAAAATTGCAGTGCCAACTCTTTATCTTCCAGTTTGCGTAACAGGGTATTGATCACGGGGGCGGCCGCAAGGCCACTGCCGATGGCATAAAAAATCCCGTTACCGGACAGGGGATCAAGAGCCAGCGAGCCATCACCCACCACCAAAAAATCATCTCCCCCGGCAGGTGTTGTTTTATTTGGTGCTGCGGTTCGGACAGAAACTTGTACGCCATGGGCTTTCGTCCCCCGCAGCCAGGTTTCGGCTTCAGGCAATAGCTTAATCATTTCAGAAAAATAACTGTCCAGTCCCGGTTTCGGCGGCAGCTCCCCCTTACTGCTGCTGACAAATATCTGCAGGATAGCGGTGCCTAGTCCATCGCACAGATACCATGCCCAACCGCTTGCAAATGAAGCAACCGACGTCATAGCTGCATGGTCCGGCGACACAGAATAGGATTTCAGAAGTGCTGACGTGGCAGGTGCAGTGATATACTTATCTTCCCCGGTGCTCAAGACACGTCCAAGGCGGGATTCCCGGCCTCTGGCTTCCACCAGGAAATCTGCAGCAAGGCTCAATTGTTCATCTGGGGACACATATGAAATTTGCCATTTATCTTTCAGGCGTTCCGCTTTGTCTATGCGCCCCTCTATGACCTTAACACCTTTGTTTCTGGCGTCTCTCAGCAACGCCTGATCAAATGTTTGTCGGTTGAGAATATATTCCCGGTTTTGGGTTTGAGACTTTCCGTTCCAGTGGGCCTCCCGCGCCACTAATGGACCCATACTGGCCACAGTTTCAGAATAT
>JAJFIP010000065.1 GCA_021774875.1 Emcibacter sp. | reverse complement strand
ATCAATCTTTGCTCCTAATTGCCTTTCATCACCACCAGCTATGGGTTTAATAAATGTTGCATAGGAAGTTATGATAGGCTCAGGACCTAAATTACGACTATAAGCAAGATAGCGGCCATCTGGCGAATATTTCGGATTGGTTTCATACAAAGAGGGGGTAGATGCGAAAAGCTGTTTCGAACCATCCTTCACGTTTAATATTTTAATAACTTTGTTGCTAGCTTGTCCATCATGTGGCTTTGGCTGACTGATATAAGCAATCTGTTCACCATCGGGCGACCAGGAAAACCCCTCATAGTAAAAAAGGCCCAACCGGCCAATAGTCTCTTCGCCCTGTGTTAATTTTCTTGTCTCACTGGTCTCAACTGAGGCTAGCCATAAATATGTGGATAAGGCGGCAGACGTCCTCAGATAGTCATTATCGCCCACTTCAAAGGATTTATTAAATGCCTCGACGCCGTCTTTTTTGATGGCTGCATCCGGCGTAATATAAGCAATATCCCTGCTGTTAGGCCGCCATACAAAACCGGAAATCGCTGTTAAGGAATGGGTGACTTGCACGGCTTCCCCAACGCTGAAAGGGAGCCTGAAAATCTGAGGTAAATGATTTTTCCCTGCTGCCAAAAAAGCCAAAGACTTGCCATCAGGCGACCAGCGGGGAGAATGTACATAATGACGGCTATTAGTTAGAACCTGCTGCTTTCCGCTTTTGACATCTATGAGCAGTAGTT
Source organism: Emcibacter sp. (assembly GCA_021774875.1). Taxonomy (GTDB): domain Bacteria; phylum Pseudomonadota; class Alphaproteobacteria; order Sphingomonadales; family Emcibacteraceae; genus Paremcibacter. Next base: position 2,374 of record JAJFIP010000065.1, on the reverse strand, counting down.
GATTCTCTGTACGATTTTCTTCATAAATAATACGGGTTACAATCACGGCAATCTGTTTACCATTTGGCGATAATTGCGGGTCCGACAGGCCAATAATTTCATCTAAATCCTGTAGCGTAATTTTTTCTGGTGCAGCAAAAGCCAAATTTATAGAGAATAACAACCCGAGCACTATTCTTCCCAAATATGAAAGAAACAACAACTTTCTATGATAGAAACCTGAAATGGATAGACATATATTCATAATTATTTTCCTAGATATACAATTAATACGCATACAGCCCCAATTCTGTAGTGCCCATTAACGCACTCCAGATATTTATTATTCACTTATTAGAAATGACGCCTTACGCTAATCCCCATTGTTCTTGGCCGAAGACGAATGCCTGTCCCAAGGGCGGGATTGGCAGCCACAAAAAATGAGTCTTCATCAAAAAGATTTTTCACATAAAGCTCAACACTGGTATTATAAATAACACCGCCTAATGTTAGATCAACAATACTATAATTCCCAGCCTGAAACGTGTCGTCAACAACACCCAAGCTAGTAGTTATTCCTCCGAGATATGAATAGTCAACACGGGCATAAGAATCGATTTCAGCAATAACAAAGGAATATTCTAAGCCAAAGTTAGCACTAAACGATGATGATCCGGGTAGCCCATCCCCAGCCAAGGCATTCAATGAAGGAACATCTTCTCGTAATACAGAGTCCGTAAGAGATAAACCCACATTTACCTGAATATTCTCCCAAATCTTTGCTCGTGCCTCAAGTTCTCCACCATAACTTTTAGCTAAACCCGCATTGACTATCACAGGGAACCCGCAAAGAGCGGTTTGAGAAACAGGAATACCCTTCCAGTCAATATAAAACAGCGCACCGTTTAGCTGCACACGTTTGTTTTCAGAGGTCCATTTCCCCCCTATCTCATAACTGTCTATATTATCCGGCGATACACCATCTGGAAAAGGAACATCCAAACCATCAATCAAACCATTACTATCTGCATCACATACATCAGGAACAACAGGATGAGCAAAACCATTTCGGAATCCCTCTGCCCATTGAGCATAAACAAGCAATCCGTCATCGTTTTGATATGTCAAGTTGGCTTTATAGGATTGTCCACTTTTTTTAGCGGTAATGACATCATCAACAGTCCCCACCAGAAGCCCCATAAAGTGCGATTCGGTACTTTCATCAAATTGAAAGGTACGAGCCCCGATAGTAGCCGTAATATTACTTGTAATATCATAGGACAACTCACCGAAAAAGGCATACTGCTCTATTTTTCTTATCCCAGATATATCACCAAGAAGCGCACCGCCAAACAACCCCGGTGCTGTCCCAGACCATAAAATATCCTGTTTAATTTTAGTTTCGGTATCCTGATAAAACCCCCCAACCAGAAACTGAATAGGGCCTTCCAGATCAGAAACAAATCGTACTTCCTGAATAAACGCATCATTCGCGCTATTAAAGAGCAAATCAAGCGGCAACCCAAATCCGGTTCCAAAGTCACCGTTAATAATCTCCTGAGTTTGATTTACTATAGATGACGTTGATAAAAGCGACCCATAACCAAAATCATACTCTACGACCAAATTATATATATTTATGCTATCGCCACTGAATGCAGGGCCAACAGACGACTGCAATAATGTCTGAGCGAAATCGTCTCCCAAGTTAGAATCTACTAAAGGAACTCCATCTAGGTCAATAGATTGCCAAGCATACGATGCGGTAATTTTTAGATCTTCTGTGGGGGTTAGCATCGCAGAAACACGAACCCCTGTATATTCATCACCGGCAACCTGATCCTGATCGATGGCAACACCACCGAACGCGACTGCACTTGCAATCAATGGGCTTTGCACACTTCCGGCAACATTATCAATATAACCATCATTCTTGTAACGATACCCTGTCGCCCGTACGGCAAATTTTTCTTCAACAATGGGCACATTTATAGTGCCCTGAAACATGCTATTATCCCCACCCTGCCCTCCGGTGTTAGAATATTCCGCAGCAACGTCTAACGTGAATTCGTTAGTGTCCGGCTCATTAGGGATAATGCGAAGTGTACCGCCCATACTAGCTGAACCATACACCGTTCCCTGAGGGCCACGCAAAACCTCAACACGCTGAATATCAACCATCTTCATATCAGCAGAACCCGAAAACCAATTACCTAAACCAGTTATCGACGTTTCGCCATAATAAATTCCCACCGTCGCTCTTTCAACACCCGGAGAGGCTCCTATGCCTCTAATGTTAATTTCATTACTACCTGGGCCAGTTGTTCTAACATTAACACCAGGTACTGCCCGTAAATATTCTTCCATACTGACCAAGTGTTTCTTTTCCAGGTCT
>JAJFIP010000064.1 GCA_021774875.1 Emcibacter sp. | reverse complement strand
GCTGTGGCATGACCGGTTTCAATCTCCTGCGCTCCGTTCAATATGCAGCGCACGCTGGTGGCACAGGCCTGTCCAATGGTCGGCCCACCCACATGATCCAGCCCCGCCATGCCGGTCAGCCACGGCAGACCATAAAAGACATGCTGTTGTGGCACTGATGTTCCCAGCACACCGTAATCAAGCAAAGTGCCGTCCATATCACGCTTGGCCATTTCAGCCTTAACCACATGAGCGGCAAATTTAATACTGTGAAGATTTGCCAGACTACCCTGCCATCGGCAAAAAGGCGTTGACCAGTAAGCGCCGTAGGGTATTTCCGCGAGATAAGACATGGATGAACTCCTGCAAAAAATTGATCAATTTCAGGCTCAACAATAAGGCGGAAATGGCTCTTAAAACAATCGATAGTTTCTCATGGTTGACTATAGAAAAACTAATGACAAGAAAAATTCATATAAAACAATATCTTAATACTATATATACCAAATTATTAGCATTATTATCGTTACTTTTATTTAATATTATGGTAGTTGATATAAGTATTTCTAACGCAAGTAGGAGAGACTCACCGGGAAAAATATTATGGGACGTAACCTGCCGAACCTGAATTCCATCCGGGCTTTTGAAGCCGTGGCCCGCCATTTAAGCATTACCAACGCTGCCAAAGAACTTAATGTCACTCAGGCGGCGGTCAGTCACCAGATCAAGGGACTGGAAGCCCAGATGGGGGTGATGTTGTTCCGCCGTCATAATAAGGGGCTGCTGCTGACTAAAGAGGGTCAGGCCATGGTCCAGCCCATGACCAATGCTTTTGACATGATTGCTGACGCCACTAACCTGATATTCAACAGTGAAATCCAAATCCTGAAAGTATCCATGCTCAGTAGTTTTGCCACCGGATGGCTCATGCCGCGGCTGGCCGGATTTTATGCTGACTATCCCAACATCGATATACGGGTCATGGTGACCAGCAAGGAATTTGATCTGTTGAAAGCGGGTGATGTTGACCTTGACCTGCGCTACGGCGATGGCAAATGGCCCCATGTTGACAGTCAGAAATTCCTGAGCGAGGAAATCTTTCCGGTTTGCAGTCCGGCACTCCTGAAAGGCGATATTCCTCTGAAAACTTTGGATGATCTCAGCCAGCATGTGTTGCTCCATGACAATAAGGATATTGGCTGGAAAGAATGGCTTGATGATGCGGGGATCAAAGGCATTGATTACAGCCGGGGTCCGGGTTTTTCCCATGCACACCTGACCCTTCAGGCGGCGGCACTGGGGCATGGTATCGCGCTTGGACGTATGCCACTGGTTTCAGAATCAATAAAAAACGGTGAGTTGGTAAAGCCTTTTGATATTAGCCTGCCTACTGGTATGGGCTATTATCTGGTCAATTCTAACACCGCCAGTGAAAAATCAAAAATCCGCGCTTTCACCAACTGGTTGATGGAAGAAGTGCGGATTTTCGAGCAGACCGGTTAGGAAAAAACCGCCTGAATGGTGGTATATTCCTTCAGGCCATCAACGCCAAATTCAACGCCGATACCGGACCCTTTTACCCCGCCAAAAGGCACATTGGGCTGAATGGCCCCGTGCTTGTTAATCCATGCGCTACCACATTCCAGGCGATTAGCCAGTTTTTTGGCTTTTTCAATATCTGTTGACCAGATCGACCCACCCAATCCATTTTCAGAGTCATTGGCTCGGGCAATGGCATCATCCACATCGCTGTATTTAATGATCGGCAATGCCGGGCCAAATTGTTCCTCATCGACAATCCGGGTACCGTCAGATACATCTGCAAGAATGGTCAGAGGATAAAAATACCCCGGCCCGTCTTCTGGATTTGCCCCCAGAAGCACCCGCGCCCCACCCGCCACGGCATCTTCAACCAGAGACTTGACCTTGTTATACTGCATTTCATTTTGCACTGGCCCCATGATCATATTTTCGTCCAACCCATTTCCCATAGGTATATTCCTGGTATACTCGGTCAGCGCCGTGCAAACATCATCATAGACATCTTCATGGACATATAGTCTTTTCAAGGCGGCACAGGTTTGGCCGCCATTGATAAATGCGCCCCAGAACAAGCCTTCGGCAATAGCAGAAGCATCCACATCAGGCAACACAATTCCTGCATCATTACCACCTAGTTCCAGCACCAGCCGCTTCAGGGTCGGGGCCGCAGATGCCATGATCTTGCCGCCCGTGGCGCACGAACCGGTAAAGACAATTTTCTGAATGTCTTCATGCTCGCTCATCCATTGACCCAATTCATCCCTGCCGCTGACCACGTTAAGCACGCCTTTAGGCAGAATACCACTGATCAGTTCAATCATACGCAGGGTGCTGAGCGGGGTATAGGGTGAAGGTTTGATCACCACAGTATTACCAGTACGGATAGCCGGAATCACATGCCAGATAGCAATCATCAGCGGCCAGTTCCACGGTGTTATTGACCCCACAACACCAATGGGTTTACGGTGCAATTCAACGTGGCCTTCTTCATTGTCCTGTATGACCTCTACCGGCAATTCCAGATCAGCAGTAAAATGGGTCCAGCCCTGACAGCCGCCCATTTCAAAGCGCGAGCCAACACCGTTCAGGGGCTTGCCCTGCTCCTGAGTTAATAATTGTGCCAGTTCCTCGGCATTTTCTTCCAGAACCTGACCAATGGCATGGCATACATTTTTGCGATCTTCATCGCTAACCTGGCTCCAGGATTTATAGGCTTCCGCCGCCGCCGCCACCGCATCATCCAATTGAAGACGGGTGGCGATCGGGCATTTACCCAGCAGCTCGCCGGTGGCCGGATTGAAGATATCCATGTGGCTTTCGGTCGCCACAGACTGGCCATTAATATAAAGGTTATAGTCCATGTTCTTCTCCGTTATTTATTTATTATTCTGATGACAGTTGCGCCCATATCAGCGCAGCCGGGCAATATAACCTCACCTAGTCGTGAGAGATCTTTGCTTGAATATATGGCAATATCACAAGCAGTACCGCCCACATAAACTTCACTGCCATCGGCGGAAATATCCGTCTGATAATAGGTATGATCAAGGTCGATGCGCTGTAATGTTTTCGGGTTCTCCAAATCAATTTTGATCAGGGTATTATAGGCGGCATAGGCAGTTTTCCGATCAGGATGAAAAACCGAACTGAATAAAACTTCTGGGGCTGACTGAAAGTCTATGAGATCAAACTTTTCCGTATCCAGATCAAGGCTGAGCAATCCGGTGCGGTAGCGCTCAAAATTATACTCGGCCATGTCCGTGCGCACATAAGTTATCGGGGTTGAGAAAATATCGTTGTTATCCCAGCTCGGCCAAAAGGCCAGCGCGTCTGGCTGGGACAGGTTTTCCTTTTTCCAGTTACGCATCGGATAAGCGACTTCCACTTTTCCGGTCTGTACATCAATTTTATAAAAATCCCACCCCATGGCATACAGCGCACCGCTTTTTGCCGTCATCAAAAGATGGATACGCCGGGGCAGGGGAAATTCTCTGATGGGGGCCGCGTCTAGTCCTGCGTCTGTTTTAAATACGCTCAGGCGAGGCTCCAGGGATTCATACCGATCCAGATGGATTTTAGTGGGAATGTCATAGGAATAAATTTCAGACCCATCAGGGCTTAAATCAATACCATAGTTCCATGTCCGTTCGTCATCCTTATAATCAAGGTCGGCGCGGAAAACCACTTCGCCACCATCCAGCTCTATACCAACGATAGAACGCAAATGATTGGTTACGGCATAGGCTATTTTTCCGTCAGGGGAGATTGCAATATTCTGCGGTGCTGTGCTGTCGGGAATGGTAAAGGTTTTTTCTACCTTCCGGGCTTTGATGTCAATAACAAACAGCTTGTCGGGTCGCGCCCCGACAATCATATATTCCTTGGCTGAAACCACAGATGACAGGGCCATCCCCCAAAGCATCATTGATAATATTATGGTCTTGTTCACAGCATCAATCCTCTGGAAATACGGCATCTAATTTGCGCCAGTTATTGCGCGTATCTTCTAATTTCGACCAGTCGGGATAGGTATTGACGGTGTCGGGTACGGCGGCTGGCCACCAGCAGGGGTCGGAACAACCGTAAAGATCTGCCTCCATGGGCTGACAGAGCGAGGCAACACCGCCAAAGGGATCAACTTCCCAGCCGGGATCTGTGGAGGTTGTGCAGCCTGCTATTGATTGCATGGCATAAACCTCTCGGCTGTCATCCGCCTGGGTCAGCTGATGGGCTTTTTTATTCAGGGGTTTTAAATGTTTCATAGGTCTTGTGTCCTGCTTACATTATGGGCGGATTGTTCCACCGCTGCACGGTGGCGATCAGATGAGCTTCTGCGGTTAATATTCTGTCACCATCCTGATAGGTCGCGATAACTTTCAGGTCGCCCGCATTATTGGTGCCGTATTTACGGCAGGGGTTGGGGCCGGCCACTGCCGGGATGAAGGTTCCCTCGCTCGTTATATGGCCGGCATATTTCGCATCCTGCATCTCTGCCGCTGCCTCATTATAATTATCCACCGCCCATGTGACAGGAACCATTCCGAGCCTTATGTCATCATTAGTGCCTTGCTTGTCATCGGGGCCAAATGAATATCCCACGGCCTCAAACTGTGCTTCAACCTTGGGGATCGGCCCACCTCCACCGCCAACGCGGGAAATGCCGTAGTCCGGTGTGACCTGCAGATAATCCACCTGGGTATAGATGGCGAGCGTTGAAGAATCTTCGCCTATGGTGACATTCACTAGGCCTGTTGCGGTGCCATCGGCCTTTACCATGGCAACAATTCGATCAGATGAAGTCGTCGTAATTGCCACCTCTGCCCCGTCTATGGAAATATTGCCGGATAAATTCACCCCGCTAAAGACAACTTCAGTTTTTTCGCCCACCTTGAAGGCTGCTGGCACGATGCTCATAATGCCGTGAGTTTCAGGAGTCTTCCGCCATGCGGTGATTTTTAAGCCCCGTTCATGATGGTTTTTCTCAAGAAAGCGTCCGGTCATGCGGTTGCCGTCAGCAGAAGCCGCCCAGATCTGGCGAACTTTATCATCGCCGAAAGTTGCCGTACCCCGCCATTCATAGCCGCTATGGACGATGGACTTGCCCTGTCCAGTCAGGGCGATACCATCAATATTCAGCGCAAATTCCGTCTGATAGTTATCACTACCCAAGGCCGTTACCTGCATCACGCCTTCCATATCACCCTGCCCCGGCAGATGACCAATGATACGCCAGTCGCCCGATATATCCTGCCATTGGGTGGCTTGCCAGTCAGTCCATGCAGCCGTTTCCAAGGGATATAATTTACCCAGTTTTTCTGATACCGGGCCGAGGGCATCATCGCGCCAGTCCCTCTCCCTTGAGAGCATTTGATATTCGATGGATGCCCATTGGCCAAGGTGCATATGGACCAGATTTTGCCATTCGGCCTTGTCGCGCCGTTGCAGGGCTACTCTGGCATAGGTATGACAGCGTGCACACATGGCGGCCAGGTCCGGGTCGACCCCTTGTTCTATGGTATTATGTTTCCGTTCCAGCACATCCCGGTGGGCGGCGGT
>JAJFIP010000063.1 GCA_021774875.1 Emcibacter sp. | reverse complement strand
AAGCTTTCTAATTTATGGGGTGGGGAGCAGGGAACCCTATTATTTTTAAGCCTCATATTGTCGGGTTTTTGTCTACGTCTCCTGCGCTATCCGGGGTGGGTCGGGCCGGGGGTTATCCTGCTTACCATTCCTTTTGTCGTTGGCTTATTAATCTGGCATCCGTTTCAGATGACCAGCCCAGAGCAGCTGGCTCATGGGCCCTATCAGGGTATGAACGCTCACCTGACCAAATTCTGGATGGCCATTCACCCGCCGTTGATTTTTGTCACCTATTTATTGCTGCTGGTGCCAGTGGGGGCGGCGGCAGAGGCCTTGGTCAGAGGCTCAGGACCGTGGAAAGAAATTGCGCTTCGCTATAGCCGCTGGGCATGGGTGATCCTGTCCGCCGGTTTGGTCAGCGGCATGTGGTGGGCGTATGAAGATTTTTTTTACGGCCAGTTCTGGCATTGGGATCCGGTACAGACCGCTTCCTTTGTGGTTTGGTGTTGGCTCACCGCTTATTTACATGGTCTGCGTGTCTATCAACCGGGCGGGGCTTACGCTCGAATCCTGCCAACGTTAAGTTTGCTGACTGCCGCCGCCGCAGTTGGGTCGATGCTGGTGACCCGCAACGGCCAACTGATGAGCTCGCACCGTTATCTGGGGGATACTTCGGTGAAGTTGCTGGCAGTGATTTCTGTGGCGGTGTTATTGGTGGCACTTGTGGCCTTGATCCTGTCCTTTCGGCGCAAGATTAACAATATGGCAAGAATGACAGAAGGTCGCTTGATGATCCAGATCGCCATCTGGGGCTTTTTCAGCTTTGGCCTGATCGGCTGTTATTTTCTGGGCGAAGCTTATATGCGGGCCTTGCTTCAGATACCCAAGGATAACCCGCCGATATTTTTCGCTCTGATCGCCAATGTCAGCTCGGCTGATCTGGTTAATCTACTGAAAGAACAGCATGAGAAATGGACAGTGAATAACTTTGGCGTCAATCAGGTGCTTGTGCCATTTGTCTTTCTGATCGCCATCTTTGGTGGTCATCGCTTTCTGCCCTTTAATAAACATCGGATATTGATTACTATTTCGGCAGTTATGGTCAGTTTTCTGTTGGCGGAAGTCATTCAGCCATTGCAGATTTTCTATGACGGCACCGGGGTGACGTCAGGCGTCACCCGGCGGAATTTTTATCTGTTGAATATGTTGTTGGGGGCAGTGGGATATTTTACTGTTGCCAGCCTGTTATATGCCCTGCCCTTTGGTGCCAGTCGCGGTAAGGAAAAAGCCTGGATCAACTATATTGCGCCAGTGGGTATCATCCATATGGGGGTTATGATCGGCCTGTTTTCGGCCCTGAGCGCGGGGATTTTGGACAGCAATATTATAAAAAAAGTTACTTTTCCGGCGGCCTACGATAAGCCTATCAGAATTTCTGACCGCCATAGTCTTTGGGTCAGCCAACCGGTGAGCCGTTCCGACAGTAGGGACAGTTTCCGGGCCGTCACTGGCGTAGAGTTGCGACTTACAGATGGCGAAAAATTGCTCAGTCAGGGGCAGACGCTTTATCAGGATGATCGGGTGCCGCTGACGGGTGATCTGGGGCCGATCAGGCAATATTGTGAAGCGGTGGATTATCGCTTTGCCCGCATGTCCCGCAGTGATGATCATATGCTGAACCCATTTATTTACCGGAGTTTGGGCTACGACTTACAGGTCTGGCTGCCGGCGATAAATTATCTCAATTCTGACTCTGCTGAGGCTCAGGAATATAATGTTGTGATCAAGAAGTTCCCCATGATGATCTGGCTATGGGTCGGCCTTGGCCTGTCCCTGATCGCCGGGGCCTATTATGCCATATTTTCCCGAAAGTCGGTCAGCCAGAAAGAGATCAAGACGAACAACTGATTTCCAGATGGCGGCCCCATTCGGGCGGCTCGGCGGCATAGCTGTCAAAGTGCGGCTGGTCGCAGAAAGGATTATTAAGTAATTCCAGCAGCTTATCTATTTCGCTGAAATTGCCCTGCTCTGCCTGTTCTATGGCGGTCTGCACCAGATAATTCCGCAGGATATATTTCGGGTTAGTGGCTCGCATATTTTGCCGCCGCTGTTCAGGTGCTGTTTTTTCCTGCTCTAATCGTTTGTGGTAACTATCAAACCACTCCGCAAAGTCATGACCATATTCTGAGCAGCCATCACTTAACGCACGGAAGAAAATAGTATAATCAATCTTGTGATCTTTCAGCAGGGTGAGCAGCCAGTTGATGAGTTCCGGGTCACTGGTCGCTTCCGTTTCAAGACCCAGTTTCCGTCTCATCAATTGATGATAACACTCGAAAAAACGCGCCTGATAATGGCTCTTCATATGCTCTATGGTGCCGGGCATGATCAGTGGTACCATAGCATGACCCAGGGCCATACAATTCCACAGGCCAATATTAGGCTGTTGATCAAAAGCATAACGACCCATGTCATCGGAATGATTACAGATATAACCCGGATCAAAAGCCTCCATAAAACCATAGGGGCCATAATCAAACGTCTGGCCAAGGATGGACATATTGTCAGTATTCATTACCCCGTGAGCAAAGCCGAAGGCCTGCCAAAGGGCGATCATATCTGCCGTCCTTCCTGCTATTTCCAACAGCATGCGATCATAGGGGCTATCATCATCACCAAGGTCTGGGTAATGAATTTCTAGCACATAATCAGCCAGTTTCTTCAGCTCATCATGCTGGTTGGTATAGAAGAAATATTCGAATGATCCAAAACGGATATGGTTTTCGCTGAGTCGTATCAGTCCGGCGGCAGTTTCCATCTTTTCACGCATCACCGGCTCGTCACTGCTGATCAGGCATAAAGCGCGGGTTGTGGGGATGCCCAGATGATGCAGGGCTTCGCTGGCAAGATATTCCCGGATAGAGGAACGCAAAACCGCCCGGCCATCGGCACCCCGGCAAAAAGGAGTTTGTCCTGCGCCTTTCAGGTGAATATCCCACAGGATATTTTTTTTATTCCGCACCTGTCCCAAAAGCAGCCCGCGCCCGTCACCAAGTTGTGGGCTATAGCCGCCAAACTGATGCCCGGCGTAGACCATGGCCAAAGGTTCCGCGCCGGCAATTATTTCCGCACCGCTAAAAAAATTCAATGCCGCCTCGCTGGACATTTCACCAGAGGGAAGGTCAATCAATTCCGCACCCAGCAGGTTACAGCTCACCATCTTCGGGTTGGGCAGGGGCCGCGGCTTCATTTTTACTGAATATTTATCGCCCAGTCTGGCAAATTGATTGTCAAAACGTAGTTTCATGATAACGACTCGCATTTTCATGATCGATTATAGCAATAATATCTTCCAAATGCCTTAATCGTTTGATCTTTTCAAACAGGACGACTGCTTCTGGATACTCACGTTTCAGATAGCTGAACCATTGTTTGATCCGACTTGGCAGATAACCGCGCGAGTGTTCTTCCCGCTGGAAGGACGCATAGCTTATCAATAATGTGCAGACTCCACCCCATGTCATTGGCTCTGTATCTCCCCTTATTACTGATGCCAGATTGGGCAGGCTGAGTGCGCCGCGCCCGATCATAATGTCATTGCAGCCAGATACCTGTCGGCATTTTTCAGC
>JAJFIP010000062.1 GCA_021774875.1 Emcibacter sp. | reverse complement strand
CTGGCAGATAAAAACCTGTTCGGTATTATGGATTTCGTGGTGGCTAATGTGATGCTGCCAATCAATGCCCTGCTGCTTGCACTGTTTACTGGCTGGGCCATGTCTCGAAAACTGATCAGCGAACAGATTGATTATCCGCTGGATAGTAGAGGTTTTTTCATCTGGCAGTTCAGCACCAAATATATCGCGCCCATATGTATTGGAATCGTGGTTTATATGATGATTTTCGGCAACCCCTTCGAATAATCGAATGAGTTAAAGATCAAGGATCAAACCGTATTCATCACCGCAGGTATCTTCACCCTGCACGGATTTTGGCGTTGAACAACAGATCAGGGCTTGATCATTTTCATGAGGAGCCATTGGCTCGTCCAGATAATCAACATCGCCGCATTTTATCTTGGTTGCACAAGTACCGCAAGAGCCATTACGACAGGAAAAAGCTGGCGTAAGGCCCTCCAATTCAGCCAATTCCAGCAATGTTCCTTTATCAGGATTCCATTCTGTCTCAATTCCTGATTTGGCAAAACAGACATGAACCGGGTCGGCTGCGGCGACTATATCCTTCTGTGCTTGCTCGCTTGGCTTTAAGACCATGGCGGGACCAAAGGATTCATAATGGATGCGATTTTCATGAACCCCAAGCAGGGTAAGTCCCGCATATAGAGCCTGCATGAACGGCGGTGGCCCGCAAAGATAAAAATCATAATCGTCCAACGGCAATAAGGATTGCAACAAGTCCACATCAATATAGCCTTCACTGTCATGATCCTGATCGTCCTCCAGCGGGCGGGCGTAACGTATATGTACGGAAAGATTTTCTATCTGTTGTGCAAGTTTTCGTACATGGGGGCCGAAAGCATGTTCCTGACTGTTCAGCGTGCCGTGAATAAAATGCACGGGCCGTTTTGTGCCTTTTCTGGCGGCTTCAAGCAGCAGTCTGTTCATCATGGCAATCATCGGGGTGATGCCAACACCGCCGGATAATAGAACAACGGGACGTTCGCTGGTATCATCTAGATAGAATTTTCCCCGTGGGGCCATGGCCTCTATGACCGATCCGGGTCTGATAGTGTCGTGAAAATACTGAGACACCAGCCCCTTGTCCTCACGCTTGATGGACAGGCGGTAAAAATCTCCATTTGGCGTTTCCGATACGGTATAGGTTCGCATAACAGGCGCGTCCTGCCCGCCAATATTCAGCCGAATGGGCAGATATTGTCCAGCTTTGTAGCTGGCAATGGCCTTGCCATCCCCAGGCATTAAATAAAAGGATGATATGGTTTCACTTTCTTTTTCTATACGTGCGACTGTAAAGTTTCGCCACCTGTCACGATCATGATTGACTTCGATTTTTTCGGCTACGTCAGCCCAAGAACCTGTCCGCTCCAGATCAAGGGCATAGCTTTTGAAATCCCAGCGCAGGGGTGAACTTTCCTCCACAAGGATGACCTCGTCAATAGTGATGCGCACCAGACGTTCTGCTCCGGTAAAGGCATCCAGTTCCTCCCCCTCCCAGATTATCTCTGCCGAACCAGTGATATAAAGCATATTGCCAGTTTCAAAATCCGGAAACAGTAGCCCAGCCTTGGGATAAAGCGATAAATTGCCGAGGGTATTGAAATGAAAATTGCCGGAAAAGTCAGGAAATATGATCGTGCTGTCATCAGTGACCTGAACAAAACCCGGCTTGCCGCCACGGTGTGATACGTCAACACCGTGACTGCGATCACCTGTATCTTCTGAAAAGACAGACGCGATAAAGAATGTATCCGCCCGTTCTATAGCTTCCCGCGCGACCTCATCCAAACTTATGGCACGGCTGACGGGACGCTTTGCTTCCGGTCTGTCCACATCATCGGTAACCGTAAACCCGCGAGCCTGAATATATTGCGGACAATTGCCGAAGGACTGATCAACGGTGATCTGGAAACCTTGTTCATTTAAGGCCATAATTTTGCCGTTCAGTCGATTGCGACGGCGACTGTGAAATTCAATACCTAAAAATCCCAGCGGTGATGTGATCTTGAGATTATCATTGAGTGGATCACCGTAAAGGGGACGGGCAGATATGCTCATAATAGTTGGCTCAGGTGATGATATAAATCCGGGACGGCCCACCATCATTGAGGCCCATGGCCGCCCCTGATCATCCACTGAACCGACAATTAGCTGAGGTAACTGTGCAAAAAATTCGCTATGCTCGGTCGGCATATGATCGCGGATGAAGCGCGGTGCATATGAATGCACCCGCTCCCGCACGCCTAACCGATCCTGAATTTCCAGCTCCCCCCTGTGGAAGGGAGTTGCCATTTCATGTTCAGATGATTCAGTCATTGCATAATCTCCTCATCTTAGGCGACAAGACCAGCATTAGTTTCTACCATTGGTACAAAACCGTCAAGAGCCTTGATATTATTCAGCCATGTGCGAATATTGGGATAGGGGTCCAGCGATACACCGCCTTCAGGGGCGTGAGCAATATAGCTGTATCCGGCAACATCGGCAATTGTGGCTTCATTGCCGGTCAGGAACTTACGATCAGCTAGATGATCATCCATAACTGCAAATAATGCGTCAGCTACGGCCTTTGCACCCTCATGGTCCAGGCTTGCACCAAATACTGTTACCAGACGGGCTGCGGCAGGACCAAAAGCTATTTTGCCCGCGGCAATGGCGAGCCATTCTTCCACTTCGGCGGCCTTGACAGGATCATTGGATAACCATTTCCCACCACCATATTTTTTAGCAAGATAAGTGATAATGGCATTTGAATCGGCAAGGGTAACGTCACCGTCCTCCAATACCGGAACAGAGCCAAAAGCATTCTTGGCCAGAAATTCCGGTGTTTTATGTTCACCCTTCATCAGATCAACAAGAATATTCTCAAAAGGTATATCCAGCAGGTTCAGCATTAATTCAACCCGGTGAGAGTGGCCTGAAAGGGGGAAGCCGTAAAATTTAATCATTGGTAGTCTCCTAATTTAAATTTTCAAATTTGTTTTGGTGAAACAAGATATAGACCATTGACAAAACAATGATAATCCATCAATTTAGGAAGATATTATCAATAAAATGTTTATAATGGAAAGCGCAGCTCTATGGATACTCTGGTATGTATGCGGGTTTTTTCTCATGTGGTTGAAAGAGGCAGCTTTACCGCCGCCGCCAGAAATCTCGGGCTTTCCAATGCTCTGGCCAGCAAATATGTCGCCCATCTGGAAGACAGGCTTGATGCACGACTGCTCAACAGAACAACCCGCAAGGTTAGCCCAACTCAGGCTGGTCGCGCCTATTATGAGCGCTGTGTCGGCATATTGGAACGGGTTGACGAATTGGAAGATGCGGTGCAATTGCAAACCCACACCCCGCGCGGACATCTGAAAATTGCTGGCCCCCGCATCATGGGCGAGGCCGTGCTGGCCGCCTGCGTCAATGATTTCCTTGGTAAATTTGATTTGGTCACCGTTGATCTCGCACTAGAGGAACGCACCGTTGATCTGGTAGCCGAAGGATTTGACCTGGCGGTTCGCATAGGCAAGCTGGCCGACAGCAGTATGATTGCCAGACGCATCGCCGATTACCGCTACGTCATCTGTGCATCGCCCGATTATTTGACCGATGCGGGTGAACCTGCGCATCCCACCGACCTGCCCGGCCATACCTGCATCGTAAATTCTGTGATCAGCCCCACCAACCAGTGGCAGTTTATCTTTGATGGCAACAGAAAGTCGATCACTGTCAAGCCACGTGCCCGGGTCAATGCCGATGCCGCCATTTATAATATGGTCCTGTCCGGGCGTGGAGTGGGGCTATGTCTGTTGCCCACTGTAGAGGCCGATATTGCCTCGGGTCGACTGGTGCGTCTGTTGCAGGATTATGAGGCTTATGACCGCAGTGTTTATCTGGTCTATCCCCACAGCCGCCATCTTGCCACCAAAGTCCGCGCCTTCGTCGATCATGCTGCAGACTGGTTTAAAAGACTTTAGAGATGCTGACTTTTACTCAAAATCTAAGTAAGCTATATTTTCGGAATAATATATGAGAAAATTTCATGACCCTACTTGACCTGACGGCGGCTGAGACCGTGAAATTCATGCGTAGCGGTGATCTGAAAGTATCAGATTATCTGGACATTCTCATCCCGCAGATCAAGGCCAAAGAAAGCTTAAACGTCTTTATCACTTTTGATGAGGATATGGCGCGTGCTCATGCCGCGGCCCTCGATCACCAGCGGGCATCAGGCGGCGAATGCGGGCTTCTTTTTGGTCTGCCCGTGGCGGTTAAGGATAATATAGAAACATCGGATTACGTCACCACAGGCGGCACAGGGGCGTTAAAAAATTATCGTCCAGCCCATAATGCGCCTTTTTTACAGAAAATGCTGGATCAGGGGGCTTTGGTTCTGGGCAAAACCAATCTTCATGAACTGGCTATGGGCATCACATCCAACAACGGTGTTTTTGGCCCGGTGCATAACCCCCATAACCCTGACATGATAGCCGGTGGCAGTAGCGGCGGCAGCGCAGTCGCGGTAGCGACCCACATGAGTCCCTTTGCCATCGGAACTGACACTGGCGGCTCAGCCCGTATTCCGCCTGCTCTGTGCGGTATTGTTGGGTTTCGGCCAACCATGGGCCGATATGGATCAGAAGGTGCCATCCCCATTTCCCATACCAGAGACACCATCGGCACCATGGCCCGCACCGTAGCCGATATTCAACTTATTGATCAGGTAGTCATGGGGTTTGGTGGTGATAAACCCCTCACCGACCTGAAAGGAGTTCGACTTGGCGTGGCCAGACAACATTTTTATGACAATCTGGACCGGGAAGTGGCCCAGGCAACAGATGATGCCCTGAAACTTCTGAAAGAGCTGGGGGCTGAACTTATTGAAGCCGATATAGCGGGGCTGGCAGCCTTGAATGAGGCAGTAAGTATGCCGATCTGTCTATATGAGGCCATTACAGATATGGAAAAATATCTGGAGACCACTGACCTTGATTTTGACCAGTTGATAGCGGGAATGGGTAGTCCCGATGTCAAGGGGCCTTATCAAATGCTCCTGGCAGACCCACTTGTCACAAAGTCTGATTACAGGGAGTTGCTCACGGAAGTCAGGCCAAAACTTTTACAGGCATACCGGAATTATTTTCAAAACTACCAGCTTGATGCCATGGTTTTCCCGACGACTATTTTGCCCGCACGCCCCATAGGACAGGATGAAACGGTAGCTGTGAATGGCGCAGAGATGCCAACGCTTCAGGCCTATATCCACAATACTGAACCATCGAGCAATTCAGGTATTCCCGGCGTTACAGTTCCCATGGGCATGACCGAAGCCGGACTTCCGCTCGGGCTGGAATTTGATGGACCGGAGCAGGGGGATGTCAGAATATTACAAATTGCTGACGTTTATCAAAAAACCAGAGGCCAGATACTCTCATCACAATAAGTTTATCGGCAAAAGAAATTCATGGCCTATAATAGGGCTCACCTATAGAGGGAAATATTATGAAAAAAACAGCCGTATTTATAACTTGTCTTTTCATGATGATGGGAGGCTCCACCATTATCGGATTAGCCGGGCAAGCAACCCCTAATCCGCCGGAGAAACCGCAAACTGAAACTCCACAAGTCCCACAAAAAAATAAAATGACCAATGCCAAACTGCTGGAACTTATAAAACGCATTGATGCCAAGCCAGCCGGTCAGATGGGCAACTGGCAGATCAAATTTGAAGGCCATATGGTGCAGATCATTACCGATGAAAAAGCAGACCGGATGCGTATGATAAGTGGTGTTGCCAAGACCGACAAGATGGGCAAAGATCAATTATACCGGATTATGCAGGCAAATTTTGAATCTGCTCTGGATGCCAGATACGCCATTGCACAGGAGGTAGTATGGGCCACATTTATCCACCCCCTGTCGCCACTCTCGGAAAAGGAATTCTTTTCAGGCCTTGGGCAGATATTGTCTTTGGCCCGAACTTATGGCACCACATTTTCGTCAGGCGTATTTGTATTCGGCGGCGGCGATTCCTCAAATCAGGAAAATATCCACGATAAAGTCATCAAAAAAGGATCCGAGATTTAACCTGATATATTATGAAAAAAACAACTCTTGGTATCATGCAAATATCTTCGGCATAAGCAATCCAATCACGATCATAAAGGCAAACATGCCAATCATCAGATAGGCCTCATGGCGATGAAGAATGCCAGTGCCTTCCATTTTCCGGGCTTTATCTGCTGAGATGTCGGCCTTGTCATGTTTAATGGCGGAGACAATAATGCCGACCCCGATAGTAACCACACAGCCGATGAAATTCCACCATAACCAGAATACATCAGGCACATAGAGCCACAAATAACTATTCAGGCCAACGCCGGACAATAGTCCCATATTGGCGCCAGTTGAATGAACTTTCTTGAACAGGATAGCCAGCAGGAAGGTTCCCAGAATGGGGCCATAGAATACCGAGCCTATTTTATTGATCGCCTCAATAACCGTGCTGGCTATCTGACCGCCAAATATGGAGAAAAGCACGATAACTACGCCCCAGAAGAAAACCACCACTCGGGACCAGAATACGTATTTTTCTTTTTCCAGATTCTTGCCGGTCAGACGAGTGAAATCTTCCATGGTCACAGCGGTCAAGGAATTCAGAACCGAACTGAGTGATGACATTGCTGCCGCCAGCAGGGCCACAACCAGTATGCCAATGATACCGTGGGGCAGGTAATTAACAATGAAAAGTGGTACCATCATATCCAGTTTGTCAGCCGGAATCATATTCCTGAATTCCGGGGTCATCGCAACAAAAGTTCCCAGGATCAAACCAGACACGCAATAAACCAGAACAATGGGAAAACGAAAAAGACCATTACACAGCAGGATTTTCCTGACCGTGGTCTCACTATTGGCAGATAATGTGCGTTGTGCCTGAGTCTGGTCACAGCCATAATAGGATGCATAAAGCACTATACCCCCAAAGATCATCGGGAAAAGCCCCCATTCATCACCACTAAAGCCAAATGAATCGGCACGAATAACCTTCAGCCGTTCCGAATCCACATTGGCCAGAAAGACATCCACACCGCCTAAATTATATAGCGCAAAGGCCCCAACCGCGATGACACCAAAAAATATCAAAATCATCTGGATGCTGTCGGAATAGACAACTGCCTTCATACCGCCCTGCAGAGAATATATGATGGTAATAACGCCAATGACCCCGATAGAGGTCCAGAAATCTATGCCCATCATGCCTTCGAGAATTATGGCGGTGGCATATATGGTGATGCCGGTGCCAAAGGAACGACTGACCTGAAAAACAAAGCTGATCAGAAGCCGGGTTGACATATCAAATCTGTTTTCCAGATATTCATATATGCTGACCACGCCTGACCGATACAGGGGCGGCAGGATATACATCATCAGGAAAATCATCGCCAGTGGTACCGCAAACTCATACGCCAGCCACACCATACCCCCGTCCGGGCGCAGACCGACAAATGCAGGTGCTGAAATAAAACTGATGGCGGAAAGCTGTGTTGCCATAGTGGAAAGAGTTAACGGGAACGTTCCCATACTTCTGCCACCAAGGAAATAGTCCTGTTTGCCTTTTTGTTCCTTGAAAAAATATCCCATTCCCAACAGCATGGTCAGGTAGCCCAGTATAATCGCATAATCAAAATAATTCATGTCTTATCCCTTACCTTTATCAAGTGTCATTCGCGTTGTATAGTTGTTCGGCCATGAGCAGAAATGTGCTTGCGGTCCAGGTGAACCCCGGATCGCGCAAACCTTTTCCTGTCAGGGCATGGTGGTTTTCAGCAAAGTCATGCTCTTTACACATATCACAAAAACGCGTGGCAATGTCATAGGCCTGTGCCTTATAGCCGCTTCTGATCAGACCTGAAAATACAAGATAGGTCGATGGTCCCCAAATGGGGCCACGCCAATAGCCGTCATCCACGAATTTATCACTGTCCGGATGCTCAGTGGCCAGACCATAGGGCGTTTTAAACCGCTCTATTGTGGCGACAAGTTTTTCCCGGATATTCGCCGGCAATCTTTGCCCCAGCAAAATGGGCAGGCAATAAATCAGGCTGTCAGAAGTAATTATTTCGCCGCGCATGGCTCCCTTAGCCACGAATTTTTCGCCGTCCCAAAGTTCCGAGATCAGAGCTTCATACATACGGTCTGCTTTTTCCTGCCAGATTTTACTTTTGTCACTATCGCCCATAAAGTCGGCAATTTCAGACAGGCACGCCATCTGCACAATCAGAAATGCATTCAGATCGGGTCCGATGATAGGCACAGTCTGATCAAACATGGTGCAATTATCCCAGCCACTATCATAACCGTGCAGATAATGGGCCAGTTCAACACCGGGTAGACGACGGTGGGTCAACCAGAAATCCGTCCACCGTTCAATAGAGATAAAAAGGGCATGGAGCCTTGGGTCATCAGCAGCAGGCTCAAGACGTTTGACAAGGGCTGAGAAGGCCCAGCCATGAACTGGCGGCTTGGTATAATTGAAAATAAGTGAGCTATCATTATAGGCATCGGGATAGCAGCCAAATTCGTCCTGTTCGTCAGCCATAACCAGCATCTGGTCCCAGGCAAGTTGTGGGTGAGAGGGTGCCAGCGCCAAAGCATTAAAACAATGATCCCAGCTCCAGACTTTTGACATATAATTTTTCGACATCAGCATGGTTGGACGATTCAACAGACCGTGAGGCTTTACCACAGCAGACCAAGTGATATAGGCGGCCAATTCCCGTGCGCTTTGATATTGGGTATCGCAATTTGGACTATCCTTCAGCCATCGGGTAAATTCCTCTGTCACATGGTCCCGACATTGCTCGAATTCTGATCTTTTTCCTGGTAGCCAGACACTGGTAAACATGTCAATGGCTATTTCCCAACTTGCCCCGGCTACGCAAAGTTCAACATCAAATTCCTTGCCAGTTTCATCTTCGCGCCTTGACTGCCAACTCATATCTCCTGTCAAGCATTCGATCTGAAATTTTCGCTGCATGGGCAAAATATTGAATGTGGCCAATCTACCTTTACCCACGCCCATTTCGGTAGAATATACCTCTGTTCGGAGATAGGGCTTCAGCTTAAGACCAAGTCCTTTACCACGAATTCTCAGGCTATCCGTACCATCAAAAATAATTTCGACAAATTCATCCGTATCGCCAGACCATTTCAGGCTATCGGGCTGGGCATCGGGGCGGATGTTAACTGGACTATTATTGTTCTGGGGCGTGATTTCAATGATGGGTTTAGTGTCTTGATGGTGGCATCTCAAAAAATACCGATCCCTGTCATAGGGATGAAATTTGGCAATCAGTGGCGAAATTGACAGCCACGACCCGCAGCGGCTAAAAGAAACATCTTCCAGAGAGATTGATTTTTGCAATAGCGGTGTCGTCATCTTGTTTTCCAGCATTTACTGAAACCGGTTTCTATCACATATTTTCTGATAATACAATATTGTTTTATAAGTGAAACAGGCTTATTATGGCAGAAGTGATTAAATACTGCTGATAAATATCTTAGTTAAATAAAACCGGTTTCAATAGATGGTTTTGTAATCAGGAAAACCCGGAATATGACTCATCATAAAGACTTTCTGCACAGCTTGTTTACTTGCGCAGTACAGTCTGTTCATCCATCAGACTGTCTTGCGGATCATCTGCCCACAGACCGGATAGAGGGACGGACTATAATTCTGGCAGCGGGTAAGGCCGCCGCCGCTATGGCAAAGGTGGCTGCGGAAACTCTTGGCGGCAACCTAACCGGACTTGCCGTGACACGTCACGGCCATCTGGCCCCTGATATGCCTGAAAATATTGAAGTGATTGAAGCTGGCCATCCTATCCCCGATGACATGAGCCGCCTGGTCGCGCCGCGGATGATGGCACTGGCAGAGGCGGCGTCAAATGATGACCGAATTATCATGCTGGTTTCCGGTGGTGCTTCGGCGCTGTTGTCGGCCCCGGTTGATGAAATAACTTTCCGTGACAAACAGAAAGTGACAAAGTTTCTATTACATTCCGGGGCGACAATTTCTGAAATAAACTGTGTGCGAAAGCATCTTTCCAAAATCAAGGGTGGACGACTTGCCAGAGCGGCTGCACCTGTAGAAGTCTACAGTTTTCTGATTTCAGATGTACCCGGTGACCTGCCGGAAGATATAGCATCGGGGCCAACGGTCGCAGATACCACATGTCTTTCTGATGCGGAGAATATTCTTAATAAATATGGCTGGAAAGATGAGGGATGTATTTTAACAGCCCTTAAAAACCCGGCTAACGAAAGCTTGTTTCCCAACGATCGCATATTTGAAAGATGTCATACCAAAATCGTGGCACGGGCTGCGGATGCCCTTTTGGCTGCGGCAGATCTGGCCAAGGAAAATGGCTGGCAGACTGTGATCCTTGGGGATGATCTTGAAGGGATCGCAGATCAGGTTGGCAGGGAACATGCCGCCCTCGCCCGAAGTTACAAACAAAAGAGTGGTCGCTGGGCAATATTATCTGGCGGCGAAACAACGGTCGAAGTAAAAAATCCCAATGGCAGAGGTGGTCGGAATCTGGAATATCTGGCCGGACTGGCTATTGGGTTGGATGGGCATGCAGGAATTTCTGCGCTGGCCTGTGATACGGATGGCATTGATGGAACCGAGGATGTGGCCGGTGCATTTATTGGCGAAGATTTTATGGAAAAATGTCGAAATATTGGAATTTCTCCGGCAGAATATCTTTCACAAAATAATACATATGGCTTATTTGAGAAGTTGGGCTGTCTGGTGAAAACCGGGCCTACCCTGACTAATGTGAATGACTTCAGGGTTATCCTGATAGAGGGCGAATAATGGTGACAGAGAAGAAACAGGAGTCAGAAAAGCCACTATCCATAATGGCGGTGGCGCGTATTGCTGGCGTTTCAAAAGCAACGGTCAGCCGGGTGGCAAATAATCGTCCCGGCGTCAATGAAAAAACCCGGCAGAAGGTTGAGGCTGTCATAGAACGGCTTGGTTACCGGCCTGATGAAACCGCCCGTGGCTTGTCCCTGGGCAAAAGTGCCAAGGTCGGCCTGAATATTGGTTTTAGCAGCAGATTAAACCTTCATTTCCTGTTATTTCGTCAGCATCTTGAGGCGGCTCTTTTTTCAAAAGGATTACGAATTGAGCATATCCCTACCGATGACAAAGGACTGCCCGAAAAAGATGCCGGCCTGATGGTGATCTGCTCGACCTTTGATGAAGATCCGCGGGTGCCTTATTTAAAAGATAGAAAAACTCCCTTTGTGGCTCTCGGAAAGTGTGCGGCAGATTTCTGGGTTTCTTCAGATGAATATAGCGGAGGCCGACAAGCGGCGGAGCATCTGCTGCGTCTGGGCCATCAAAAAATGCTGGTGGTGGCGGGCAGTGTTTCCGGTAAAGCCGGCATGTCAATCCCTTTGCATACGCGGGCAACCAGCGAACGCATCCGCGGGTTTCGCGATGCTTTGCATGATAATGGCGCACAGCTTGCCAATGATTATATTCTGGAGGGTGAGTTTACCGGACTTGGTGGATTTCTTGCGGTCAGGCAGGCACTAATTGAGAAAAAGGATTTTACTGCCGTATTTGCCTTGTCTGATGTTATGGCAGGCGGCGTGATCAAGGCACTTGAAGACCAGTCTTTGCGCGTGCCGGATGATGTATCGGTGATTGGCTTTGATGAATTGCCGGAGGTTGGCGAATCTATTACCACCGTCAGGCAAAATACTGAAGAGCTGGCTAATTCAGTCGCTGATCTTCTGGATGAAGCCACCGCAAGTGCCACACCCCGCAGTATCACCGTACCAGTGGAGCTGGTGATTCGGGGCACAACAATGCGCTGTGGTTAAGGATCAACATTATTATTGAAGAAATATTTATGGAACGGCAGCATGGCCGCACCAGTGGCACCTGAATCGCCGGTAAAATCCGAAATCAGAATTCGCGGCATGGCGCGTGGCTCGGCCCGCCGGGCATCATCATAAATTTCCAGATGGGAAATAATATTTCGCGCCAGAGATTTGGGGAGCCGCCCGCCAAGGACAATTGCTTCCGTGTCCAGAATGGCTGCAATGGCCGATACCACCAGCGATAGTGCCGGTTCGGTTTTTTCTATCCACTCATTGACACCGGGCCAGTCAGGATCAAATTTATCAAGCATATCAGAAATGCCATCTACTTCCACGCCGACCTTCTGAACCATATCAAGTAGCAGATCAAGCATGGGCCGGTGGTATTTATCGCTGGGTACTATCAGGCCGATTTCACCGGCATTGCCATTACAGCCGCGCATCATCTCGCCGTTGATAACGACACCACCGCCAATGCCAGCCGCAATGAACAAATAGACGAAATTAGCGTAATTGCGCCCGACCCCGATCAGGCTTTCGCCAAGAGCCGATGCACTGCCATCATTTTCAACCCAGACCGGCAGGTCAAGTTCCTCGGACAGGATTTCATCAATATCAATCAAGGCCCAGTCATCAAGATGAGGTGGTGTGTTATACCGGGACCGCCCCCCCAGACTATAGCCGGAAATAGCAACGCCGACTCCAAGAATATTACTGCGGTCTATGTGGTGAGCCGCTATGAAAGCATCGCAGGTTTTATGGAGCTGTCCCTTAACCGCCCGGCGGCTCATATTGGGTAAAATATGTTGATTTTGTTCCAGTATTGTGCCGGAAAAATCCATCAGAGTGATGGTCACGCAATCGGTCATCAGGGCAATGCCAATTGTATAGGCATAATCAGCTGACAGCTTGGCCGCGATACTTGGCTGGCCGCGTTTACCGGTTGCGACCCGCTTTTCCTCTACCAGAAGCCCTCTATTAATCAAGCCTTTGACAAGGCGGGAGACACTCTGTTGGGAAAAATTGGAAAGTTTGGTAATTTCTGCCAGTGTCCGGCCCGGATAGCGCAACATCAGCGATAGAATTTTTCTTTCACTTTCCGAGCAGAGCTGACGTTCTGTTCCTTCAAAAAATGGTGGCGAAATTACAAAATCACCGTGTGAAAAGCGTCTCATATCTAACAGTTCCTACGGTAGGGGAAAAGAGTGGTTTTGTTTCCTGCTGCGGTAATAAAACTTGTCTGCATCAAATTAATTTTTCTTTTGAAGTTGCTTTTTCGTATGGTCTTAATACTTAACATAAAGTTTCACTCTAGTTAATTTTTTATGTAAAGCAATAAAAAAACTCATTTATAACACATAATAAGTAATAATATAAGTATAATTATATGTTGTAATAAGGGTATTATTGCTTTATTACAACTCTATTGCATGGTTTATTTCAAAAGCATGCAATTTTTTAAAATTCATGAAATTTAATAAGTGAGGAAAACACGATGGCTAAAAAGATGATGTTTAAACTTCTTTCGGGAGTGGCTGCGGTCACTATCTCGACGGCTGCATGGGCTGCAGAAGCAGATGATGCGGAAGAGGAAGATAATTCAGGCTCTCTGGCATTGGAAGAAATAGTTGTTACGGGTACCAGCAAAGCCCGGTCCAGCTACTTCACCCCGGGGTCGGTTTCAACCATGTCAGGTGATGACTTGGATCGGATGACCGCAAGCGGGCAAGCGGATATTTTGCGGAATATTACCGGTATTAAAGCAGAAGGTGGCGGCGGCGAAGTTGCGGCCAACGTCTTTATTAAAGGTCTGCCGTCTGGCGGTCAGTTCCAGTTTACACCACTGCTATATGATGGCGTGGCGACACTCAGTTCTTTTGGCCTGAACTCATCGGCCTTTGATGTTTACTACCGCAATGATCTGGGTATTGACCGGGTTGAATTTGTCCGTGGTGGTGCATCCAACCTGTTTGGTGTCGGGTCTGTGGCTGGTATCATCAACTATATTTCAAAAACAGGTAGCGATACCCCTGAACATGAAGTCCAGTTTGAATATGCTGAAGAGGGCCGTTACCGGGCCGATTTTGCCTCCAGCGGACCTTTAAGCCGGGATTCAAACCTCTATTATGCTGTGTCTGGTTTTTACCGTTACGATGAAGGGCCTTTGGATACAGGGTTGCCGACTGAGGGCTATCAAATCAGAGGCAATCTGAAAAAAGAATTTGATGATGGATCAGGTTCCGTAACACTTTACACTCAGATAATAGACGATGAGGTTCAGTTCTTCCTGCCTTTCCCACTTGACGGCAGTACCCGTGAAAGACCTAAGGGTAATGATGGTAAAACCGTTTATACTTTGCAGACGTTTGAAGCCGCGGGCATTTCATACCAGACCCCGACAGGTGTGTTTGAGACCCCGATCGCAGATGGCGTTTCCACAAAGGGTGAATCTTTTGCAATCGTTATCGAAAAAGATGTAGGTGGCGGCTGGGGCTTTAATGCCAAAGCTAAATATTCAAGCTATCAACATCAGTTCAATCTTTTCCTTGATGGTGATGGTATTGTCAATACGCCGGAAACTCTGCAAGGATTTTTAACGGCTCGTGGTCTGGGTGATATATCTGATGCCTCCTTCACCTATACTGGATCAGGTCAGGATGTACCCGTGGGCGATCTGCTGTTCGGCAACCGTCTTCTGGATCGTAATCGTCCGGTAACTGACTTCACCAGTGAAGTGAATCTGACTAAAGAAGTTAGTACAGGTAATTTTGAACACAGCTTCACCCTTGGTGGCTTCTTTGCCCGGGCCGAAGCCGGTGATGAAAATGTTATTACCACTTATTTGGGTGAGTTCAATAACAAGCCGCGCCTTGTTGACCTGACATATACCGATGGCTCTGGCAACGATATTGTATTCTCTCGCAATGGCGTGTTGAATGCCGGGGCTACATATTCCAACAACGAGCATAGTGCAACACGGTTTGCTGCCTATGTGGCAGACCAGTTCGAGAATGACAGCTTTGTCTTTGATATTGGTTTCCGGGTTGAAAAAATTGTAGGTGACATTAACCGTGAAGGCTCGGTATTTGAACAGGTGGACAATGACCCTAATCTGGCACCGGATCTGCAAAATGTTAAAACCGGAAACGGTTCCTTCACCCTTGCATCAGTAAATGATACAGAGTGGGCCGTTGCGGTTGCAGCTCTTTATAAGGTAAATGAAAATCTCAATGTCTATGCCAATGCTTCCCGTGGATTCTTTTTCCCCGAAATTCGGAGCGTTAGAATAAACAGTCTGGGTGAACCATCTCCTTATGAAGCGGAAATCATCAAGCAGGCAGAGTTGGGCCTGAAATATTCAGGTGAGCGTTTTGCAGCTACATTCGCGGGCTTTTATGCCAAACTGGATGACCGGGCCAGTGTTGATTTTGTCAATGATGGGCAGGGCGGAGTTATTAATCTTGTCAGCCTGCAATCAACCGAATCCTATGGTGTTGAGGCAACAGTTTCTGTATCTATCATGGATAATCTGCGCTTTGATGGTAATGCAACCTTGCAGGACCATAAACTGACCAAAAATGAAGGAAGCCCGGCTTTGGTCGGCAATGAACTTCGTCGTCAGCCAAACATTCTCTTTAATGCTGGCTTGTATTATGATGATGATACCATTGATTTCTCCTTCTTCCAGAATTATGTCGGTGATAACTTTGCCAATGACGGCAACAGCGTAGAATTGGAAGCGTTTAGTATTTTCCGTCTTGATGCTGGTTATACCTTTGATTTTGGTGGTGATCGTAATGCCCGTCTCGGGGTGAGTGTCTTTAACCTGTTCGAAAGTCAGGGTACGACAGAAGGTTCACCACGTCAGGGTACGGCACAGTCCGGTACGGGAGCCTTCTTCGTTGGTCGCCCCATATTGCCCCGGCGGATAACCGTACGTTTCAACTATAACTTCTAATAATTGGGGCAGAGCGTCATAAGAGATGCTCTGCCCTTTTTTCATCTATATCCGTGACCGATAAACTTGTGATCGGCTGAAGAGAAATATTGCAGTTTGTAATTTAGTTGAAACAGGCAAATAATGAACGAAACAGAAAAAAATCGTGACCAGCACGCAATATTGGAAATGAATAAGCGGGCTCGCGATATTCTAATATCTAATGACTTGGGGGGCTATTCTGTTCCAAACAAGGATGTTTATCCTTTTCAGTGGAATTGGGATTCGGCCTTTGTTGCCCTCGGGTTTGCTGAATTTGATATTGACCGGGCGTGGAAAGAAATTGAAACCCTGTTTGATGCGCAATGGGCGGATGGCTTCGTGCCCCAGATTATTTTCTGGCAAGAAAATGATGGCTATTTTCCCGGGCCTGATGTGTGGCAGGCCGGAAAAAACCCGGCCACATCTGGGATCACGCAGCCGCCCGTTGCCGCATCAATGGTACGGCAAATTTGGCAAAAAGATAAAAGCAAAAAGAACCAAGCAATTGTTGAACGTCTTTTTCCCAAAATCATGGCCTGGCACAGGTGGTTTGATAAATACCGCGATCCCCTGAGAAAAGGTTTGGTTGTTGCCACACACCCCTGGGAAACTGGTCGTGATAATGCCCCGGAATGGGACCAGCCATCAGCGGCTGTTGATATTTCCGCAATCGGCCCTTATGAGCGTCGTGATACCCTGCATCTTGATAAGAAAATGCGCCCACACAAGCAGGATTATGACCGTTATGTGGCGATGATTGAATATGGCCGCGCGCAAAGCTGGGATCATAAAATCATTGCCAATGAAGGGCCGTTTCGTACCGTTGATGTGGGCATGACCATGATGTTGATCCGGGCAAATAAAGATATGTTGGCACTGGCTGAAGAATTTGGCTGCCAGAAAGAGGCCGTTGAAATCAAGAGCTGGATTGATAGAGCAGC
Organism: Emcibacter sp.; assembly: GCA_021774875.1. Lineage (GTDB taxonomy): Bacteria > Pseudomonadota > Alphaproteobacteria > Sphingomonadales > Emcibacteraceae > Paremcibacter. Next base: position 9,184 of record JAJFIP010000062.1, on the reverse strand, counting down.
AGAGGGGATTGATTATCTCTGGAATGAGAAAATTGGCGCTTTCTGTTCAAGAGACCTCATCAGTGACAGATCATCCGGTATTATCAGTAGTGCGACATTTTTGTGTTTTTATGCCGATGTGGGATCTGATGATCAAAAGTCGCAATGTATAAAACACCTGAAAAGAATATCTCTGGCCAGCAAATTTCTGATGCCGAGCATTTCACCCGATAATCCCCGGTTTGATGCCATGCGTTATTGGCGTGGGCCGGTGTGGGCCGTTGTCAATTATATGATTTCCCAAGGATGTATGGAGGTGGGTCTTAAAGACCTGTCGCAACGTATAAAGATAGACACGGCCAACCTTATCAGGCAGTCTGGTTTTTATGAAGCTTTTAACCCGCAGACAGGCGAAGGCACCGGCGGTGAAGATTTCTCATGGACCGCAGCCATGTGGCTGCATTGGGCTGGAAAATAAGACATACTCAAGGGCAATATAATTTGCTAAATCTCAGAAAAATATTACGCACCATCTAGGGCAGAGTGATGATTGATCAGTCTTGTGAAAATATATTAGTCGGTGGCCTGGAAGCGGGCGGCACCAGATTCAATTGCGTCATCGGCTACGGCAATGGTGTTATCATTGCCAGTCAAAGTTTTTCAACCACCCGCCCACAGGAAACACTGGCCAAGGCTGCTGACTTTTTTGAACAGAGTATTTCTGCTCATGGGCCTCTGCATGCTCTGGGGATCGCCCATTTCGGACCGATAGAAATCGACAGACTGGCTGAGAATTACGGTAAAATACTGACAACCCCAAAACCTGATTGGTCTGATACAGATATTGTTGGTTTTTTTTCCGCTATTTTTGATGTCCCTATCGCCTTTCAGAGTGATGTCAATGTCGCCGCCATGGGCGAGCATTATTTTGGAGCCGCCAAGGGTATTGATAATTTCGTTTATATTACCGTTGGTACAGGCATCGGCGGCGGCGTTTTTGTCAATGGCCAATTGCTGCACAACCGCGCTCACCCGGAAATTGGCCATATGCGAGTACCCCATGACCTGACCAGGGACGATTTTAAGGGCTGCTGCCAGTTTCATGGTGATTGTCTGGAAGGTCTTGCCTCCGGCATTGCGATCGAGAACCGGTGGGGAAGTCCCGGTGACGGGCTGACCAAAGATCATCCCGCTTGGGAGCTTGAGGCGCATTATCTGGCCCTGTTATGCGTCAATCTGACCAGCTGTTATGCCCCCGAAAAGATAATCTTTGGTGGTGGAGTAATGTTGCAAAAACAGATAATTACCTCTGTACGGGAAAGATTTCTGAAAATGATGCAAGGTTATATGCCCTCGCTAAATACAAAAACAATAGAAGATTATATTGTGCTTACGCCACTTGATGGTAATGCCGCGACCAAGGGGGCTTTGCTGCTGGCGCAACAGGCACTTGTTTCCCCCGCTAAAAGTTTAAAATGATGAATTCAGCCCGCAATGAGACTGGTCTGCCAAATTTTCGATCTATAGATTTTCTTAAACGTCATGTCCGTTCAATTATGAGTTTTTATTACCCCCAATGTATCGACGCAGCGGGCGGCGGTTATTTCCAGCATTTTAACGCTGATGGAAATGTCAGCAGCAACAGCCAAAAACATCTGGTGAGCAGCAGCCGGTTAACAATAAATTTTGCTGTGGCCGCAAAACTATTTGACGACCAGAATTTACTGGCCTCTGCTCGTCATGGTGTAGATTTTTTGCGTAACGGCCATCGCCTAGCTGAAACCGGAAGCTATGTCTGGACGCTTGAGAATGGACAGGCTAGCGATGCCGATAATCATTGCTACGGCCTTGCCTTTGTTCTCATGGCCTATGCACGTTGCTATGAAGCGGGGCTTAATCAAGCCTATGATCACATCGAAGAAACCTTTCAGTTCATGGAACGCCACTTCTGGCGCGAGCAGGATCAGTTATATGTGGATGTCATAGCCGCTGACCTGAACGAGGTATCACCCTACCGGGGACAAAATGCCAATATGCATTGTTGTGAAGCCATGATCAGTGCCTATGAGGCGACCACAGAACAGCATTATCTTGATCGAGCCATTATCATTGCCCATCGCATCACCGTGGAACTGGCTGCCCAGTGCGATGGCAAGATATGGGAACATTATAACGACCATTGGCAGGTTGATTTTACCTATAATACCGATGATAGAGAAAATAAACTGCGGCCCTGGGGATACCAGCCCGGTCATTTCATCGAGTGGGCAAAATTACTGTTGCTTATTGATAAATACAGCCCTCAGGCCTGGTTGGGGAAAAGGGCAAAGGATCTGTTTGACAAGGCCATGGAGGCGGCATTAGACCACGATCATGGCGGCCTTTTTTATGGATTTTCGCCTTCGGGCGACATATGCAGTGATGGTAAATACAGTTGGGTTCAGGCAGAAACCATCGCAGCTACCGCTATGCTGGCTGTACAGCAGCAGGATAGAACTTACTGGAATATCTATCACCAATTCTGGCAATATGTCTGGGCAAATATGATCGACCATGAGCAAGGCTGCTGGCATCGGAATCTGACCCATGACAATAAAATTATCCCGCCGTCTTCGGTAGCTATGGGGAAAACCGATTATCATTCTATCTGCTCATGTATTGAAATTATCAATTTATTATCTTAACGAGCATCAAAAAAATCATTGGGGATACTTTAAGTCGAATTTTCCAGAATAGCAGAGACAATAAACCGCTTTGAAGATGACGCCGATAAATCTTCAAATGGATAACAAGTGATGAGGGTTAACCGGCTAATATCATTATTTGCAATCAGGTCAGTATCATTAATATCAACGATTTGAATATCGTCAACCTTGTAGCGGTAATCTATTCCGGCCTGATCAGTAAGTACAAAAATATCGCCTATCTTTGCAAACTGCAAAAATCGAAAATGGCTGGTCCGGTGAGCACTGATAATGCTGTGACCTGATTTCCCGGGTCGTGCGCTTCCTGATAATAATCCGGGAGCAAATGCGAGAGTGCGCCCTGTGGCCCCCTCAAGCACTATGTAATGCTCATTTAATCGACTATGGACGAGTTTTGCAATCGGCCATGTGTCAGCCCACGGCCAGGGTTTTACATGTATTTCACCATCAAGAGTTTGTTGCCATGATGTTTCTAACAGATATTGTCCCAATATGGCTTTGGCTTTTAGATAAATACCATCAATGAAGAAACAAATTCCAGCAACAACAAGACCTATGATTATTTTTTTACGCGACATATCACGCGACCATTTTTCCTCGATGTCTGATCATCAGGAATGCACTTAACAGCAACAGTAATAATCCGATACCAATGTTCAGATCGTCCCTAAGGGCTGTTTTCGGGTATCCTAAAGTTTTATAATGATCCCAGCCTTTTGGCAGATTCTGCCGTACTTTTTTGGAAATCAGACTTTTTTCCTGAGGTCTAACTGGGGTTTTATCAACGGCGACAAGGCTGGTATATTTACTCACCAGATGATGCTTGATTGCTAGAGCCGTGATCTCACTTTTTACCTGCCCGGAATTTGCGCCCTCGTAAATACTATCCTGTAGGGATGCTATTTTTTGTCGCGCCCAAAGTTGCGGAATACCTTCGTGTTTTTCCTGATCAGAAAAATTTAAGCTTGTATTCCATAAATTATCCCGCGTTTGACCAGAGATCGACACAGTGCCTTGGGGAGATTTAAGTTTTGCTTTTATCATCAGCGGCTCCCCTTGGTAAAGATCCGGTATTTTCTCCGGCCACATTTCAGCATCGGCATTTTCCGGCCATTGAACCTTCAAATTAGTCAGGACGGGTGATGATAATTTGGTGAATAAGCCCTGCATTTTTTCGGAAACTTCTTCGACCTTACCAATATAGGTAAAGGTTCCACGACCATATTCTGCTGCTTTCTTCATAAAAAAACTATTGGGTGCAGAACCAATTCCAACCGTGAAAAGCCTGGTTTTTCCTAGTTTCTCCTTAATGATAGAAAAAAGATAATGCTCATTACCAATAGCCCCGTCAGTGAGAAAGATCACCTGCCGCACCCTGTTCAGGGACTGTTGATTATTAAGGGATGCTAGCAGGGCGGCTGACATTTCCGTACCACCATCAGCGACCAGCCCCCGAACAAATGCCATAGCCTGTTGTTTAGTAGTTTCAGTGACAGCGCGGGATTTTTGAAATAACGAAGTATAGTTTGAATCAAATTCAATAATATTGAAAAAGTCACCAACCGATAATCGTTTTACGGCCAATTCCAGTGCCAGTCTGGCCTGCCTGATTGATGCCCCGCCCATTGATCCGGAAGTATCGATGACAAATACAGTTTCCTTTGGCAGACGCGCCCCTTCCTTAAAAAGCTCATCGCCGGGGACAAGCATCATTAGTGCATAATGGTCTTCGCCTTGTTTATGTTGGAAAAATGCCGCTTTTGGTTCCTGACCAAGTTTGGGTTTCCAGGACAGGACAAAGTCCCTGTCTGCTATGGTGTCATCCATTTCAAGTCTGGCAGACCAAAGACCCGGTGATATTTTTTTCTTGATAATATCGTGATAGCTACTCTCGAGTGAAGCAAGTTCAATTCCGGCATTAATTTTTGCATTTATTGTGATGCAATTCTTATCTTGGCTTGTCGGTGGAATGATCGGCGATATTTCAATACTGCCCGGTGGGAGAATTTGAGAAAACCCATCGTCCCCAATGGTGACAGCCGCTTCCTTTATTGTTTGAATGGGGGTATATCGCGGGCCAACCACACTTGGAAACCGAAGCTGAAAAATTCCTTTGTCATACGCGACTTCCTGTTGATATTCAATTCTTACTGATATTTCTTCACCCGGTGCTATATTTGCAATTCTGGTAGTAAATATATTTGGCCGCTGTTGCTCAAGAAGTGATGTTTTTTTACCCGACTGTTTCGCTGCTATGTAAGTTTTCTTTGCTTGCTGCCTTTCCTGAATATCTGCCTCGATAATACGTTCACCGATGATGAGTTTCATGTGATCAACAGCAGAATTCTCCGGCAATGGAAACATATATGTAGCTTCCTGCCATTCAGTACTGATATTTTTGAATTTCTGATTAACGATAACCCTTGCCGTAATACCGTTAATAAAAATATTTACATCCGTATCTAGCAATGTTGCTTCGGTACTATTTTCTGCCGTATCGTTAGTAAATAACAATATTGGTGTATCAGCCTTGGTATGCTGAACAACGGATAATGTAAGCAAGGAAAGCGTAAAGGCGCATATTATTTGTGATAAGTTCATTGGTTTAATACCCCATATGTTGAAGTGAGTGAAAGGATAAGTTTGATAAAGCTATTCAACAAACATGGCACTTTGAGGGAAAAAGAAAGGCAATTACTTGTTATTATTTAGACCAATTACGCATATTTCAGACTTAATTTGTCTTAATTCAAAACAAAATATCTAAACCCTGAATAAGAAAAAACCGCTGGCCCATAAGAACCAGCGGTTTATATTTGGTCGGAATGACAGGATTCGAACCTGCGACCCCTTCACCCCCAGCGAAAGAAAAGGCGTGTCATTCGTTAATTTATAAGGGTTTTTAGCAACAAAAAAGAGGTAAATACGATAAAAAAGGGCTATTTGCACCCAAGTTGCACCCAAGTTTTTTTACGCCCAGTTTCAGGTTTAAATCTATAGCTACGATTGAACAAAAAAATCTGTCTGGTTACACTTTCTCACTCAACCCAAGATGTGGAGTTTAATAATACAAAACACTCAATATTCATAATACAAAAATGCATGTCACTAACGTACCCGTTGACCCCTAAAAGCTGCCGATGCCCTCGACAGACCACTTCGATGTCAAGGAAAGAGACAGAAAAGCTGCACTCAAATTATTGAAGAAGTTACTTACACGTATGGCGGCCAGTATCAATTGTGACGGAGATTATCATCTCGTAAATAGACAGGCATTTAAGGAATTTCGTTCAGGTGCAATAGCTGAATACAAAACCCCAAAGGCAGCATAACTAAACAAACAAGCCTCCGGCAAACCCGGAGCTGTTCACTCTGGGGTTATTCCAGTTTCTTTTGACAAGCTCTTCAAAAATTTTATCAAGAAAATGATCTGTAAATTAACTGATATTGGAATCCTCAAAATTGGCTTTTCTGGTTTCCATGAAGGTGATTAATTTGGCATCGATTTCTGGATCCAATGCGGGGAGTGCATAATCAGCAAGCATTTGCTTGTAGATTTTCTCCGCACGCTGCTCCGCATCAAGACTACCGTCCTCCACCCATTGCTCGTAACTATTATTGTCGGAAATCACAGAGGTAAAGAAAGCAGTTTTGAAATTGGCCTGGGTATGGGCGCATCCCAGAAAATGCTTGCCCGGCCCAACTTCCCGTGTAGCATCAAGGGCTTGCGCATTTTCATCCATACTTACCCCCTTGGCATAGACCGCCATCATCCCGGCTTGATCCGCATCCATTATAAATTTTTCATAGCCCATGGCGAGACCGCCTTCGAGCCAGCCGGCGGTATGAAGCATGAAATTAACCCCCGCCATTAACCCGGCCTGCAGGGTGTTTGCGGCCTCATAGGCGGCCTGGGCATCTGCGGTTTTAGAAGCATTAAAACCCCCGGCACTGCGGAACGGCACTCCCAAACGCCGGGCCAGAGCCGCCCCGATATTAATCAACTGCGAAGCCTCCGGTGTACCAAAAGTTGGTGCCCCCGACTGCATGGACATGGAGCTGACAAAATTTCCGTATATTACAGGGCATCCTGGCCGGATCAGTTGGGCCAGTGCCATGCCGACCATACCTTCGGCCAGGCTTTGTGCGGCAACGGCAGCAACTGTCACCGGCGACATGGCGCCCGCGACGATGAACGGGCTGACCATGGAACATTGATTATGGCGGGCATAAACTTTGAGAGCACCGAGCATAACACTATCAAATGTCAGTGGTGAATTGGCATTGATCAGATTGATCAATACACAGTTTTCCTCAACAAAATCATCACCAAAGACAATTTTGACCATGGCGACTGAATCTTCCGCCCGCTCAGGGGCGGTGACCGACCCCATGAAAGCCTTGTCGGAATATTTTATATGGCTGTAAATCATGTCAAAATGCCGCTTATTAACCGGCAGGTCAACCGGTTCGCAGATAGTTCCTCCGGAATGATGCAGGGCAGGTGACATATAGGCCAGTTTGACAAAATTTCTGAAGTCCTCGATTTTAGCATAACGCCGACCGCCTTCCCGCGAATAAACAAAGGGTGAGCCATAGGCCGGAACAAGCACCGTATTCATGCCGCCTATCTCAAGATTATTTTCTGGGTTACGGGCAAATTGGGTGAAGATGGCGGGGGCTGATTGTTGAATAATTCTTCGGCACATGCCACGTGGAAAGCGAACCCGCTCGCCGTCTGCGGTGGCCCCGGCTTCTACAAAAATATCGATCGATTCCCGATCTTCTTTAATATCGATACCGATTTCTTCTAATATTGTATCCGCATTATATTCAAGTTTCGATAAATCACCATCGCCCAGAATTTCATAGGGGGGAATTTTGCGGATAATATAAGGATCACGTTTTATGGGTTCTGCTGTGGCCTTACCGCGCCCCCGTCTGCGCCCTCTTCTGGCTTTTCTTTCTTCAGTCATCTCATCTTCCTTTACTTTTTTGGTGATGCCTTTTTTTCTGCCCTTTTCAGTCATTTATTATCTGGTCCCCTCCGTCGGGTATGCGTCATATTGAGGCAGGCCATCAGTGATTTCGTAATATGGGGCCTTGCTCCCAACAAAAATATGCCCCTTAACCTCAAGCCCGGCAGTATTATCAATATTGCCCGCTATAACACTAATGTGATCTTTCTCTTTATGGTTCCATAATAAAAGGCTGTCACATTTGGCACAGTAACCAAAATCAGTTGTCGCTGAAATGGCCGTCCAGCGCATTTTGCCCGTATGGCTAAAACATGCTCTTGCCACGCCCGCTGCCGCCAGAAAATGTCCGGTGGCGGAACGGCATTGACAACAATGACAATACCAAATATCCGATAAACCAATGGCGGCATAACGCACCTGTCCGCATCGACAGCCCCCTTGGTATGTCTTACCCTCTACGTCTACCACGGCGACCTCCCCGGCCTTCGCCTTCTGCGGCCGGTATGTTCTGATCCAATTTTCACAATAGGGATCAACACCATTGAGAACATCCGGCACTCCGGGCCGGAAAAATATCATTACGATTATCTTTTAACATATACAATATTCTTCACTATAACCTGAGCATACCGTATGTCGAAAAGACTATATTGCTTGAAGTCGCCCTTTATTTTAGTATGAACGACATATACAGAAGAATTTTAAGAGTAAAAAACCATGTTTGAGAAGCAAACAAACCTTGAAACCCAACGGATAGGCTTTTTGCTTCTGCCCTTTTTTTCCATGATAGCCTTCACCTCCAGCATTGAGCCCCTGCGGGTGGCCAACAGGGTGAGCCGGAAAGAATTATACAGCTGGAAAACCCTGAGTATAAACGGAGACGTGATTCCGGCCAGTAACGGTGTGACAATTACGCCCGACGGCTCCCTGTCAGATCCTATCGATGTTGATGTATTATTTGTTTGTGCCGGTGTCAAAACCCGCGAATACAGAGACAAAAAAATCTCAAAGCAGCTCAGGTCATATGCCCGGGCGGACGTACCACTTGGCAGTGTCTGCACTGGATCTATTGCCCTTGCAGATGCGGGTCTTCTTGAAGGCTGCAGATGCACATTACACTGGGAAAATGTCGAAGGTTTTGTGGAAAATTATCCCCATCTTGATGTCACGGCTACCCTGTTTGAGATTGATCGCAATCGTTATACCTGTTCCGGTGGGACAGCACCGCTTGACATGATGATATACGCTATTTCGCAAACTCACGGTAAAAATCTGGCGGCTAGAGTCGCCGAACAATTACTTCATAGTACCATCCGCCATCAACATGATCCGCAGCGGATGCCCATTCAACATCGAACGGGCATTAAAAATCCCAAACTCCTGGCTGCCATTGCCTTCATGGAAACCAATACCGAAACGCCGCACGAAATAGCGAATGTGGCTCAGAGTGTAAAAATATCTCTGCGTCAACTGGAGAGGCTATTTCGCACTCATTTAAGCACAACACCTTCAAAATATTAT
>JAJFIP010000061.1 GCA_021774875.1 Emcibacter sp. | reverse complement strand
CTCCACCACGGCGACTGCTTGGAAGTGCTCGAAATGCTCGACGAGTGTTCGGTCGATGCGGTCATTACGGACCCGCCATATTGTAGCGGGTCCGTTGGCGAGGCGCAGAGGACGGCGGCGAAGGGACAGGGATTGCGGAGTGAGAATCTCGCCAAGGATGGCGCTCGCCGGTTCTCGTGGTTTCGCGGCGATAACATGACGACGGCTGGCCTTGTATTTCTCCTTCGTAGTATCGCATTCGAGTCATTGCGCGTTGTAAGAGGCTCCGGCTCTTTTCTTTGCTTCTGCGACTGGCGGATGTACAGCAGCCTACAGCCTGCAATCGAGTCGTCTGGATGGAGATCCCAAGGCTTGATCGTTTGGGATAAGGGTCACATGGGCCTTGGTGTAGGTTTCCGGCCACAACACGAACTCGTGATGCACTTCACAGCAGGCAAGCCCGCCTATCACTCGCGATCGATCGGAAACGTGATTGCTGCAAAGCGCGTTCATTCGTCGCGGCGAGTTCACGCAACCGAAAAGCCGGTCGACCTCATAGAGAAATTATTGGAGGTGGCTTCCCCGGTCGGTGGGACAGTTCTCGACCCGTTCATGGGAAGCGGAACGACGGGCGTAGCGTGCGCGCGGATGGGACGGCCATTCATCGGCATCGAACGCGACGCCGAGCACTTCGCGACCGCCAAGGCGCGCATCGAAGCGACGGAGGTTGCGGCATGACCGCTAACGGCAAGCTCTACCCGTTCACGATCGACACCGAATCAACGCCGAGTATCGTCGTGCGCCCGGTCCCTCAATCGTGGTCGTTCATCGAACGAACGGGAGTCCTCCACCAAGAGCAGGGCATTGGATCGTATGTCGAGATCGCGACTTCGGCGGCGCTCAAGTCCGTGAGTATGCCGACGCTCAAGGCGAAGAGCAATTTCGTTTGGTTCAAACTGCAACAGGTCAAGACGCTCGGCGATGGTCTCGTGACGATCCGAGGCCGCATCCGAGACGACACGGGAACCCGCGAGGCGACGCCAACGGACTACCAGTTTGACTTGACCGGGGCCGAGGTGGGCGACGTATTCGTGTCGCCGGCGCGCATGTCGGATAACGCGGGCATCATGGTCAGTGGCAGCGGCGGCTTCGACGGGGTCATCGATTACGGGACCGTGTCGCCGTGGAACCTTGGCGGCGGGATGCGCTATTTGTGGGGTGCCGAGATCAGCTTCGAGCCGATCGAGCAGGTAGTCGAGAGTTGGATTGTTGCGTGGGGCATCAAGCGGTTCAAGGCGGGCACGGCTGGCGGGGTTTCGGATCTTCTCGCCTCGCGGACGTACCGGCAGAACGATACGCCGTTCAAGGCGGCCGAGCACGGACTACCCGGCCACGACCACCATTACACGCTGTCGCAAGCCTTCTCAGGCGACGCGAACGAGGGGATCATCTTCTCCGTCGGTCTCAAAGCCGCGTCGGCTACGTTGACGCTGTACGTCTCATAGGAATCACGACTTTAGGGTCGAGCGATTGGAGTCAAAAGAAAATGGAGTGTGACATGGCTATCAGTTTCCCGGTTTCGAACATCAGCACGTTGAACCTCGCGCAGTGGCTCGAGGTGGTCGACTACATGCACGCGAACGGCGACGTTCCGCAAGTCAAGCACTTTGCCGAGCAGCTCGGCATCGATCCGCAAGACCCGGACGCCAAGCCGAAGCTCGCTCAGTTGCTCTTGCGAGTCGCTGCGTTGCTCGACGCGGGTGCGCTCGTGGGGTCGCTCGACGAAGCGTAAGCAATCCAGGGCGAGAGGGGAGGCCCGGCGTCGAAAGGCGTCGGGCCTTTTTCGTGAATCCGCTTCCAGCATGGCCGCGAAGGCTATGTCAGACGTGGCGCAATCCACCAAAAAGACGATTCTACTGGCTTTTTTTCGAGGCGCAAGATATAGGGGAAGACGGGGGAAGTGCCGTTTGCCCGTGATCGCACGGCGAACATGATCCGCCAATCTCGGCAACGCGACCCTCCCCCGATCGGATTCGATCCGGTTTTTACCGCATACTGACTTAGGCTGCAAGGGGCTGGCCGAGTCTCTCGACGCCATCCTAGATAGCGTCTCGTGATCGCACACGCAGGACGCGGCCAGCCCTCCTTATAGCGTTGCAAGCGCGATGCGTCGCGCAGCCAATAACGCAAGATGTAGCGTTCGCGATTGATCGCGGTCAGCGTGTGACATCTTGACGACGCGGATTCGACTCCGCTATTCTCGACCTCCTGCTGTGCGAGCATTGAGAACAGGCTATCGCTATGGGAGGCGAGCAATGGATCGAGAGGCGGTTCTTACGCCGATTCAGGCTGTTGAGTTCCTTGGCTTGAAAGATCGGCGGCAATTAGACTTGCTGGTGCGACGCGGGATCATACCCTACGTCGAGGGGATCGCAAAAGATCGGCGGTATCTGCGGAGCGGGCTCATCCAGGCGCTCCGCGAGCTTGAACGATGGCACGGCCGCGACGAAATGCGGCCCGAACAATGACGCGGGGCGGCGTCTCCTCCCGGGAGGGGGAAAACGGCAGTGCGAAGGTGGGCAACAAGCGAAGGCGGTTTGGAAACGTCAAACTCTTACCGCATGGAGTATACCGCATCCGATGGGTTGCGGCGGATGGCTCCAGGCAGCAAGAGACCGGAATGCCGACGCTCGACCTCGCGGAGTTGCGGCTAGCCGCGATCGAGCGCGAAATGGCGCGCGCGGTCGTGTTCGGCGAAGAGGCGACGATCGAGCCTATTCGGTTTCGGGTCTACGCTCCGGCTCATCTCGAGCGGCTCAAGACCCGCGGCTACTCCCCTGAGTCAATCAAGAGCTACCGCAAAGACTTGCGGATGGTCGGGCGATTGATTGGCGATAAGTACCTCCACCAAGTCAACCGAACCGTCGGCCGTCGGGTTCGCGATCGGTTGAGCGTCACGGAGACGGGCCGGCCGTGTTCCGGCTATACCATCAACCGACGCATGGCGGCCGCGTCCAGTCTCTTCCGCGAGGCAATCGAAGATGGACACGCCGTCGCTAATCCCTTCTCGAAGCTGACGAAGGCCGCAACCAAGCAAAGAGAGTTCGATTTCTTGGGCTTCGGCGCGCGGCGCGAGCTTCTCGGCAAGATCCTGCGCGAGTTGCGACCCGCGGCCGAATTCTCGATGGAGACGGGATTGCGGCAGGGCGAAATGATGCGGCTACGGTGGGAGGACATCGATTTGACACGCGATCCCGGGATGTTGATTGTTCACATATCGAAGAACAAAAAGCCTCGGCGCGTCTCGCTCACGGCGCGGGCTCGGGAAGTCATCGAAGGCATCGAGATGACCGGCGAGTACGTGTTCCCGTGGCGAGATCGGGATCAGGGGTTTTCGTACCTCTGGGCGCAAAGCCAAGCCGCCGCCGAGATCAAGGGCAGACTGCGCTGGCATGACTTCCGGCACGTCTATGCGGCGACGTGCGCTCACGCGGGGATTTCCGCGCCCGAGATAGCGCGACTGCTCGGCACGTCCGTCAAGACGGCGCTGCGGTACATGGATCACGCACCGGACAACTACCACGAGCGGGCGGTCGAGAAACTCGAGCGGCTGCGGCAGGGCGGTTGATCGTCGCTGAAAAAAAAGATGGAATCCCGTCGGTTTATGCTTGTCGCACGCTGCGACAAATGTATACTGAGGGCATGGAAACGACGAACGAAACCACGACCCAAACCGAGGAGACCACAATGGAAACGACGAACGCGACGAAGGGCAAAGGAAGCATTGTTTATGGAAACAACACGGGCGTCGACACGACCAATTTTCACTCGCACTTCGTCGCTCTCATCGAGAACGGAGATCCGCTTCCCGAAGAGATCGCCGATCTTTTCAAGGTCGAGGTTCTTGTTGGCTACAACGAAGACGGAACGAATCGCGGCATCATCGATTGGGCGTAAAGTCGGGCCGAACTGAAACCAAAACCCACGAAAGGAACAAGCCATGACCCTCGAAAACGAAGCCGAAGCCATCGAAGTCAAGAACAACGGCGGCAGCTACGACATCCCCGGAGCGGCCGAGATCGAGAGCGCGGCCGAAGTCGCTGCGGCGATGGAGTCGAGCGAGTGCCTCGGCAGCCTGGCCGGATGGGGCGAATGGGAGCGCGTCTATCGATGCGCCGACGAGGACGGGGGCGAGCGCTGGTACTTCGCGCGCGGGACGATGCACAATGCCTAGTCCAGCCAAGACAACGCGCCGCGTGCAGGGGCTCTTTGCGCGCGTGCGCGACTCCGACATGCCTGTCGATCTCGCGGCCAAGCGGCTCGCGAAGCTCATCGGGTGCAGCCGGTCGACCGTCTATCGTTGGATCGGCCACGGCCACAAGGACAGCGGCCGACCAGTCCAGGCCCGCATGGTCCGGGCGGTCGAGTCGGCGCTTGACGATCTCGAGAGCGAGATCGGGATTTAGGCGGCTGCGGGGCAATTGTCCCTGCTGTCCCTGCTGTCCCTGCTGTCCCCGGATGCCGTAAGGCTCGATTCGGGCTCGCGATACAATAGACGCTGGCTTGTCCATGCTGACCGGGCGTATCCGGGCGTATCCGGGCGTATCCGGGCGTCGGCGAATCGCCAGCGGCAGCCAGCGGTATCACCGATCCGCAACCACCGGCACCATCCCGCACCGACACCCCTTGGCCATGCGCGGGACGTATCCGCCGCAACCGTAGCACTGCCGGAATTTCCGCCGCGACGGCAGCGACAGTAGGTACAGGAGTGCCCCAAACGGCCCCGTCACGAGGCCCACGAGAAAGCCGACGAATGGGCGCGCGACCGCGGCGAATCGCGGCGAGACGCGACGCCAGGCCACATAGCACGAGTGCAAAGGCCGGCCCCGACTCTTGTACCAACCGAGAACGATGAACGATCCATCGTGCAGCGGGACGACGCCGCATCGCTCCTCGTCGGATCTCGATGACGCCTGTTCGGCTAGATCCCGGAGCGCGTTCATTGTCGCGCAATTCCAGTTATCCGACGAGAATGCGCCACTAGCAAAGGCGCACTTGGGGTCGTCACCTTCCCACGTTTTGCCGAGCTCCCAACACATCTGGCATTCGTTCATCTGTTTCATCTCCAAGAGTCCTAAGTGCGATTCGTCGCGGGCTCGTTCGAGGCCCACTGAATCACGGCACCTAAAAATCTCTCGAGTGCTAAGTCTTTACCCTGTATGTCAAATGGCAATAAAATGCCCCGAAATCTCTCGACGCTCTAAGGCGCTTTTACCACCTCACCATTTCACCCCAATCCCCGCCATCAAGGTCCATTGCTCCAACTCGTGCAGATCGCGCAACCCGAAGTCATACGCGCCTTGCACCTGCGCGAACCATCCCTCGATGATCGCGATATCAAGACCCGCACCCGCGCGGGCATAGAGATCGTTCCTGTCGAAGTCGATCGAGCCGGGGCCGGTCGGATCGTCGAACGAGCCATCGACCCACATCCAGCCGAAGCCGCCGAGAAGGTACGGCTGTACCGGCGTCTCGGCATCAACGGGCGCGATCAGGCGAAACTGCGGCCCGGTCGCGAATGCCGAAAACTCGCCGTGGCGGAACAGTCCCGTCGATGGCTCCTCGAAACCGAGGGACGGCTTGTGCTGGATTGACCATTCGGCGGCAAACCACGAGTCAGCGCGCCATCCGATCCGAAAGTCATAGGCGCTCGACCCCGTCTGATCCGAGTCGACGCGGCGCACGAGCTCGTCATCCTCGAAGACCTTGACCTCGAAGGCGTCGCCGGTTTCGTCCGCGTACCCGACCGACGCGATCGCGTAGCCGCCTGGGGCCGAGAGGTTGGTCGATTCAATTTCGTACTCGTATTGCCATTCTCTTGTGCATCCCGCGGCCAAAAGCGCGAGAAGTGCCGTTATTGCGATGCGTTTCACGGTGTAATCCCCCTAACGGTCGGTTTCGTCTTGTGGTCATTGACACAAAAGGCTAAGATAGCGCCAGGGCGCGATATGCGCAAGAAACTTCCCATTGAATTCAGAAGAGGCGACATGCTGACCGTGGAAGAGCAAGACCCAAGAGCCGGACTCGGAGACGACCTCGTTGATTTCCGCGACTGGATGCGCGAAAAGGGATACGAGACGGATAGACAATTGCGCATCGTGGCCGAGGGCATCACAGACGTGGCAACGATGTACCGTTGGATGAGGGGGGAGGCGACGTGCCGTAGTCGACTGCACGCCAAGGCAGTACGCGAGCGCATGAATTCGCTCAAGAAAAATCTCGCCTGATTCCGATTTTCCCCTTGTGGCATTTGTCACGGGATGTAAAATCAGACGCAGATTCATCGGGCCACGGCCCGCCGCTCTTTCAAAATGCGACAAGGTGACGCCAGAGGAGCTTCAGACTCCCCTGGCGTCGAGATTCAGAACCGAAGATCACCTTGCGAGTCGGTCCTGACTGGAGTTGCGTTCGTGACTCTTGCCTTGATCCTAGCATTTTTTCGGGAAGCCGAGGTTCCCCGAAAAGCCGCTAAACCCAAGGCAGAAACGACGTAACAACCGGCAAAGATAGCACACTAGCGCGTTGGGTGCAAGTGGGCTACCTGTCAGATACACGTTGGATACCGGCCCGCTAGGTGACTTCTCAGCCACGAGGAGAAATCACCGATGCGAACGACGACGCTACACCTTTCCCGCGATTGCCAGGCCTGCGGGCGACTGTTCTACACGACAGTCGCATCTCCCGAAGACAGCCGAGGGCGCTGCCCGAAGTGCGTGGGCATCCCGACTCGGTTCTTTGGCGAGGGCGGCTTTCGATCCTTCTCGGGAAACTGGGGATCGATCACGCCGCTCGGAAACCGCATCCCGTTCATCCGGTGCGGTGGATGCGGCGTCTACCCGCTCACGCCCACCGAGGCCAAGTCGAAGCAGTGCGTCGACTGCCTCGACCAGATGCGCGAGAACATGCGCCACCGCTCCCGAATCGCGGCCGTCGCCGTGGAAGGCGGTGCCGCATGAACCGCGCTCACTTCACCAACCACGACGACCGCGACGCCTTCGAGCGTCAAGACGACCGCGACGACTTTGTCGACGAAGTCGCCGCCGCGACCTACCAGAACGACCTCGACGAAGTCGAAGCGATCCGTCAGCAGGTCGACTTCCTGATGCTCTCGATCGAGCAGGGCACGGCCCCCGAGGACTCGGCTAAGGCCGACCTTAAATCGCTTGACGCCGAGCTCGACGCGATGGGGCTTCGCGAGGCCGTCGCGGTGCAAGACACCATTCGCGACTTCATCGCCCGCCGTGCGCGATCCGCCGCGATCCGCGAGGCCGCCTGTCGTCATTCGCGATCCGTGGTCGACTTCTATGCCGAAGGGGGTGCCGCGTGATCTCCTTCGAGAAGCGGAAGAACCCCGAGAACGTCACGGATACCGAACGCCGTTGGCTCGACTTGCTCGCGGCGTGGGGAGAAAACTCGGTTGACGGCGCTCCCGACGGCGGAAACGACGACATCATCGGCGGGCTTGACGACTATGCGAGGGGCGAGGGGTCGATCGACGACATCCTCGGGTCATGCGCGGAAGCCCATGAGGCCGTCGAGTGGGCCGCCGCGATCCGCGAGCCGATCAATGGCCAGCCGCCAAGCGATGACGATATCGACCTGGCGATGGGAATGGCGTGGCTCGCGGGGCTCTTGGAAGGCGATCGGCGGCATCTGGTCGTGCCGCCAGCCGAGCACTACATGGGAGGTGCCTGATGCCATACGCCGACGAAGCAAGCCGACGATACGAGGAGCAAGAGCGCGTGGCGCAACGGAACGCGCTCGAAGACCTCGAAGCGCTCAAGACGGAATTCGAGGACTTGAAGGCGGATCGGGATCGGCTTTACGACGCGGTTTCGTTGTTCCTCAGCGTGAGCGACTGGCAAGCGGTGGTTATGGCGCGCACCGAGTTGCGCCGCGCCGTCGAAGAATCCAACGGCATTGCGCGGGGGGATGAATCGTGACCATGCATGGATCTGAACTGCACAAGATGTGGGCGACGCTCGGGGAGTGGATTCCGGTTGGTGAGGCGTTACCGAAGGGCGGAGACTGCTATCTGGTCTACCGGCGAGACGATGGCCATGAAGTTGCCATATTCGGAGCGGCGAGCAAGTCGTTCCTTGACATTGGCTCGCTTTCCAAGATCGGAGACGTCACCCACTGGCAACCGCTTCCCGATCCGCCGAAACTAGCGCGGGAGGACGACTGATGGCCGTCCCGTTCATCAACCAACCGGCGCGGGCGGTGCTCCTCGAGCGGTACTCGCAATGGGCTCGCGCGGACGACTCGCTAGAAGACATCCTCGACGATTTTCGCCGTGATTTCAGCGAGGGTAAGCACATCGACGGCACTCGGATCGACGCCTTTGAGGCGGCTGTGAAGCGCTACCGTAACGCGGTCGGCACGTTGAATCAGGCGCAGGTCGAAGTAGACCGAATCCTCAAAAAGCAATCTCCTTAGTGGCGAGCCTTGGAGGCTCCTACCTCTTCAGCAGCACAGGGGCGGCGCGGTCACGCATCCCGCGTCGTCCCAACTTTCAACCGATGGAGAATGAGATGAAAACGACAACCTTCGCGCTATCCCTGGCGCTGATCTTCGTGGCAATCGTCGCGATCGGCTCGGCCGTTTCCAATGCCGGGTCGATCGAGTGGCAAGTTGAGTACCACTGCGTTTGGACGGACGAGCAGGGCTTCGAACATTCGGTGCTAGTCGGCACTGAAGCGGTGCCCGTGTTTCCCGTCGACACGTTCGGCAAGCGGCTACGACTGCACCGATTCAACCAATTCGACTGCAACAACGTAGGGCTGCCGGCCGATCCTGGCGCGACATCGCCCGGGGACGCATACAACCATTTCTACCCAGGCGTCCGCGGCGATAACCTCGTCGACCACGATACTCGATTGGTTCGCGTGCGCTGCTCTTATGCGAGCGACGCGGCGAACCCGTGGGAGGACTAGACCAATGAAACCGATCGGCGCTATCGACTCGACACGCCGACCGTGGCGGATGCGGTGCCCGGCTACCCCTGGGGATTCCCGCCGCATCCGCGCTTTCTACCTCTTGGCGTGGGTCGCGCTGTTCACGGTCGCGACTTCGCTGATGGATATCCTCGTGGTCCTGGCTCTCTCGAGTAGCGCGGTGCTGCTCGTCGCGTCATGGATCGAGAGACGCAAGCGTCCGCCGATCTGGCTCGCGTTGTTCGTTTTCGCCGCGATCTTCGTCGTGATTTTCGCGGCGACGCGAGGATGCGAACCGAGAGCAGATCAAAGGCTTGGATGGAGTATCGGAACATGACAACCGGCGACCTATTCGACGACCAACACCCGCGACGCCGAGCGCGAAAGTCGGACCCCGACACGTCGCACGAGGCAGCGCAACACGTCACGAAAACCGGCAAGGCTTCCGCGATGAAGCGCCGGATTCTCGACTTCCTGCGCGCAACGACAAAGCCGCCGATGACCGCGTTCGAGATCGCTGATTCGATGGGGGTTCGCGAACGTGCGACGGTCGGGCGGAGAACGGGCGAGATGGAGAAGGACGGAACGTTGCGGAGGCTCGCGAAACGACGGTGTGCGATCACCGGCCGAAGCGCCGCGACTTGGGAAGTGAAATGACGAGCGAACCCCGCCCGTCGAGCGCGATCCGTTACCTTTGGAGTGGCGGCGGGTCGCAACCCTCGGGGCCGATTGTGCGGCTTTTCTCGACGGGCGGGGCGCTTTTCTTGGATGGAGGAAGGGATGACTGCGACAACAACCATAGCACGGCGAATAATCGACCCGCGTGATACGGATCGGATTGTGATTCGCGAAGGGCACGCGCGAGTCGAGACATGCGCCAAGCGCGTCAAGCGGTGCGTCCTCGGATTCGCAGGGGTATCAGATGGGGCTGTCGCGCTCGCGGTCGAGATGGGCGGCTTGACGACGGCGGAGGTGTTCGACGCTCTCGAAAGGCGAAGGGGGCAAACCGATGACGATGGAGGATGAAATGGGAATTACGACAGCGGTCGCAACGACGGCCGAGAACAATGGAAACGGTGAGCGGAAGTCGGTCATCATGCGGATGGCCGATCGATATCAAATGGATCACCGAGCGTTCGAGGCGACGCTACGCGCAACGGTGGTGCCGGGCAACTGTTCGCGCGAAGAGTTCGCGGCGTTTCTGCTTGTGG
>JAJFIP010000007.1 GCA_021774875.1 Emcibacter sp. | reverse complement strand
CACCCCAGTTGCGGATCACCAGATCCGGGGCCATATGGAGAACTTGTTCCGATGTGGCCCGGAATAGGGGCAGGCCCTGTGCCCTATCCCGGTAAAAGGAATGTTCTTCTACGGCATCACGGGTCAGGGCCATAATTTGTTCGCGGTCCGCCAATGACAGAATGAACTGATCCGCGCAATAATCAAGGGATACAGCTTTTGGTTTTGCCTGGGCATAAGAAAGGGGTAACAATGCCACAACTATCAGTAGGATGGTTTTCATCAATAAAGTTGCGACATTGATCATATTTAGAATTTCCCTCTGATTCCGGCGAAAAATGATCGGTCAGGCGTACCAAAACCGAATATCTGCTGATATTCCTTATCCAGCAGATTATCAATTCTGGCGTAAACTTCAATGCCGTCCCAAAATTCATAAGCAGCTTTCAGATCAAAACGTACCCAGCCATCAGGGTCCGGGGTGAAGGGGTCTATTTCCTTGCCATTGTAGGTCATGCTCAAAGCCAGATTTAGCTTGTCCATCGCCTGCCACTGAATTTCAGCAAAAGCAGCATTTCTTGGCACCCGCACAAGCTCTTCATCCGTATCTTTGTCCTTGGCATTGGTGAAAGTATAATTACCATTTATTTTCAGTCTATTAGATAGCTGTACTTCAAGTGATAGTTCAATCCCTCTGCTTCGAACATTTGCAATATTGCCAAAACCAACTGAAAAATCAAAATCAATCAGATTAGTAATTTTTTGATCGAAATACGTGACATTGATATAAACGCGCTCGTCCCAAAATGCCTGTTCAAACCCAAGTTCCCAACCATTGGACTGTTCCGGTTTCAGATCGGCATTTGGCGTGGTCAGGCCACAGAATCCGCAGATAAAGGTCAGTTGAAAAATACTGGGCGCCTTGAACCCTTCGCCCCAGTTGGCAAAGATTTTAGTGTTACTACTGTCAATATAATAAGCCGCCGTAAGACGTGGCGTCGTGGTGCCACCATACTGGTTATGGTCGTCATAACGTAGGCCAGCGGTGACGGTCAGGCCATCTAATCCCTGCCAGCTTAATTCGGAAAAGACACTGTCGATGTTGAATTTTTTCGGCGATGTTGATTCCGATTTTGTTTCTTCATGTTGCAGGCCAAATGATACTCCGAAATTATCGCTCACGTTATAATGACCGAAATAATCAAGGTTGAAACGCTTGCCATCAAAGTCACCAAAGGGATTGGGCGCACCACCGGCTTCACTACGGCGATCAGAGATGGAATATTCCACAGACAATGTATTTTGTAATGCCCCGTCCAGATAATTAAATATCCCGCGCCCGGCAATAAGAAATTCTTTGCTAAAATCCACATTATCGCCATCAACTGGTCCAAAACCATCAACTTCGCTGCGGCTGTCAACATAGCGGCTGATCAGTTGCAGACTATGGCTTTCAGATAGTCTGGCCGTAATTTTACCGTGCAGTGAAATATTGTGATAGCCGTCCGATTCACTATTACCGTCATTTTCGTCGGCCTTTGATATACCGTCTGTGGTGATACCGCTGCCGGACAGACTGAAATTCAGCTTGTCACTACCGCCAGTGATATGCCCGCCTGCGCGAAATGTGTCAAATGATCCTCCTTCTGCAAAAAGACTTCCAGCAAGGCCCTCACTGCCTGATGGGGTGATGATATTGACCACGCCGCCGATGGCATCTGAGCCATAAAGTATGGACTGTGGGCCGCGCAGCACTTCTATCCGCTCAATACCGTTCGGGTCCAGATTAGCAAAATTAAAACCGCCACCGGGGGTGGAGACATCATTGATCTGAACCCCATCGATCAGGATCACAGTCTGATCAGTTCCAGCGCCACGAATACGTAACGAAGAAACACCACCAAACGCACCATTCTGATTAAGGGTTAGGCCGGGGATATTTTGCAGAATATCCTGTATGAATACAGTCTGTGATTTTTCCATATCTTCGGCACTGATTACCGAAATACTGCTGCCAATATCGGATAGGGGCCGTAGATAACGGGTGGCGGAGACCACTATTTCCTCGAAGTCCTCTTCTGCCGATACGGGGTGAGACAGTGATACTGTTGATAGTAAGGTTATTAAAAAGGGGGTTTTATAATCCATTGGTTTTCCTCATATTTTTTTCAATATATGTGAGGAGGTTCTATGAATTACAAAGGACATCCCGCACACGGCAACAAATGTCACCTATGCGGAAAAACCGCTCTGTCCTATTAACCCGATAGTCAGAAAGGGCGACCGGATGGCAGGTTTTCTGACTTATGATGAAAATCATCAATTACAGTTGCGGGTACAGTCCCGGTTTTATCACCGTGTTCCCTATTATCCCCTTAGCGGGGCACCATCGTTGGAAAAAGCTATAATCAAAAATCGTAGGGCTGGCAAGGGGAAAAATTTATGATGGTGTTTTTATCTCCTGATTCAGATTTAACTTCTGATACAAATACCCAAGACCAATCAACGCTCCGCCCAATCCCATGAATGACAAGGCACGGGCCAGGCCCTCAAGCTGGTTCATATCAACCAGAAAAACTTTCAACACCACGATACCAAGCACCGCAAGACCAGCTTTCCTGATGGTTGGCTGTTGAAGTTTTAGCCCTGCCAAAAGCAGGACAACCGCATATATCAGCCAGACCAGAGAATAGGCATACCATTCCCAATTTGATGTTGTGGCGGCGAATTCATTTGGATGGAAGCTGTTATAAACTTCCGCCGTGACCCAGAACCAAAGTATCAGAAAGGCTACAGTGCCATAGAGTTTTAAACTCCTAGACTTGCCAGCAATTTGGGCAATATATGCCTTCAGGCCATAAAGCAGACCGGGAATGAAAAATTGCAGAAATTGCATGTTAAAGATCGGCGTTGATCCCACGTCTACCAAGTCGAAAAATACATTGTTCAGCATCCCACCGCCAACAATGATTCCAAGCAGGGATATAACAGTCATAAATCGCCTGAGACGACCAAGCAGGGTGTCATTATTTTTTACTTCATACCAGAAGAGAGCCGTCGTCGCCACGCTCCAGTTAATGGTTTGCAGGGCAGTCTCCAGAACTGTGGTATCTGATAATAAGCTATTGTTTTTACTGAACAAAACCCGTAATTCAAATGTAACAAATAAGGCGGACAGCAGAATAGCCCCCGCTTTCAGGACCGACATCAGGCGGTCTTCTTTGCCGTCTTGCTTGAATATATGGGCGGAATAGGCAAAGAGAGCCGCCGTCAACGCATATCCGTAAAACAGCCAGTTAAAGACGGGCAAAGACCCACCGCCGCCATAATCAAATATTGAACCATTGAAAGTAAGGCGGATGAAGACTATAGAAGCTAAAATCAAGGCTAGTGTGCGCAAACCCCTGACCATTGTTATGCGCCAGATATGGGCGAGGGCCGCAATTTGTAAGGCGAAGGCAAAACTTAACCAGGCATCTCTTAATGCCATTGCAATGCCCAGTGAAATAGCTGTTGTCGCCCCGGCAGCGTAGGCCGCAATGGGAATTAAATTTTCCTGTTTATTTTCTGCGCTGAGCTTATTGACGCAAACCACAAACAGACAAGCCAGAATGAGCGCAACAAATGCAAAAATCAGGCTGGTTCCCCAGTCCTCTATGCGCCAGTAAGTGATGATCAGCATCAGGATCGGCACGATGCAGCCGACACTGGCCCAAACATTTTTCCGCATCAGGGAGCGCAATCGCATAAAGATGGTAATTCCTGTGGCACTTGAAAAAACCAAAACGGCGATCAGAAACTTTTCCAGTTCGGGCGGTGATGTGGGGGCCCAGGCAGTATCCATCCGGTCAAAGGGAAGCAGTCCGGCCTTAAATTCCATCAGGCTGGGTATATGCCATGTGGCAAACAGGAACAGGGTGCCGAACAGGGCTATGACTCCGCCTGTATCATTTGCTGGCGAACGGTGAATGGCATAAGCTTGTGCCACCAGCCCCGTTGTAATGATGATGAAACCAACCATACTGTAATGGTCAAGGCGGACAATACTGGTTATCAGAATGACGATGGTCAGCATCACTAAATCTGAGATAAAAGTGATGCTATTGCCTGAAATCATACCCTTTAGGGTTTTATCACTTGGTCTTTCCGGGCTGGCTCCGCTTAACAGGGCAGAATTCAGTCCGCCAAGCAGCAATAAATAAAAACCAACCGGAATAATATCACCCAACGCCCAATTGGTTGGTATCCAGATAAATACCCATAGCAGGGCCAAAATCAGAGTGGTTGCTGCTACATCAACCCAGGCTTTTTGACGGGATACCCACAGACTTGCAGAAATGATGACCAGAAGAAAAGGAAACAGACCCCATGCGCTTGGTGGGCCTGTGGTAACCAGTGCCGGCACAATAATGCCACCGATCAAACCCAGATAGGCAAAGAATTTCCCCTGATAATAAGCTAGACCCGATGCCACAAAGGACAATAAGGCAAGGGCAATAAACGCCGCCAGAGCAGGCAGCAGGTCGTAGAGTGCGTATGAAGCATAAATGGCTGCAAAAGCGGAAAATAACCCGGCAGCAGAAATAGCGCTAGGCAAGTAATCTGGCGAGCCTTCCAGCCATTTGAGATTGGTTCGTCTCTGGCGCAGGATTTCACCACCTATGGTGAGAATTATTCCTATGATGAAACCAAGGCTCACCCGTACCAGCGGGCTAAGCAGTCCGGCATCAATGGAATATTTGACCAGAAATCCGCCGCCCAGGGCTATGGCCAGCCCGCCAACCCATACCATCCAGCGGGCAGACAGACTTTCTTCAAGATTTTTAAGGGCGTTTTTTCTTTGCTTGAATGTTTCTGATTTTATAAGTTCAGGTATGGCAACGGGTATTGGTTTCTGACTGAGGGGGTTTTTGACAGGTTTTTCCAGCTCTGGTGGTTTTCTGGATTCTGGTGACACATCAGGAGGGGAGCTATCCTTTGCCCCTTTCAGGTATGTTGCTAATTTATTTTCAAGATCACTGACCCTATTTTTAAGTCTATTATGATTGCCGAAAATCTTAAAAACAAAAAATACCAGCACAAGATTGAATATCAACCAGTAAAAACTCATATTCCAATTCCCTATTATTATTGCCGTAATTTTTCATTCCATAAACTTATGGGGTTGAAAATTATAGCGAATTAAATGCCTTATGATAACGTGCGGTACCTTTATTATTATTCAGGACATTGTTTTGTAATTCCAGAGCCATAAAGACATCATCAGGCACATCATATTCAGATGCAATACCGAACTGGCTGGCGGGTTCAAAGCCAAAGCGGGGATAAAAATCCGGGTGACCAAGGACGATCACAGCAGCGACCTCAAGTTTTCTGCAAACTTCGAGGCCCGCTGCCACTAATTTGGAACCGATTCCTCTCCGTTGGTGGTCAGGCGATACCGCCATGGGGGCTAGTCCCATCATTCTGATATTAGAATGGGTTGAAAGAGTGACAGGCGTAAACATGATATGGCCGACAATTATCCCATTTTCCACCGCAACCAGTGAAATTAACGGATTGGCCTGGGCGCGTAATATATCCACAAGACTTGCCTCAGCCGAAGTCTCAAATGCGGATGCATTAATGGCATATACGGCCTTATGGTCTTCATTTTTTTCTTCGCGAATGTGTAATTGTATTTCCATGGATAAAATATGACAGATTCCGATCCATGCGGCAATTTTTATTAAATCTCCGCTTGACGAGGCGGAATTCATCCCTATGTTCATCAGCGGGCTATCCCTCCCCAACGGGGGACGCCTATTCTGGAAGGAGTAGGAGAAAAAATGAAACCTGTACAGAAACCAGCGAACCCGCTGTTTTCGTCGGGCCCATGTGCGAAACGCCCGGGCTGGACGATAAAAAATCTTGAAAATGCGCCATTAGGCCGTTCTCATCGTGCCAAAATTGGCAAATCCCGACTTAAAGAAGCAATAGATCGAACTGCATCCATTTTAGGACTGCCAGAAGGCTATCGTGTGGGCATTGTGCCTGCATCCGATACTGGGGCCGTTGAAATGGCATTATGGTCACTATTGGGTGCGCGTGGTGTTGATATGCTGGCGTGGGAAAGTTTCGGCTCTGGCTGGATCACCGATATTACCAAGCAGTTGAAATTGAATGATGTGCGCAGCCTGACCGCCGATTATGGTGATCTGCCCGATTTGACCAAGGTAGATCCGGCCCGTGATGTTGTCTTTACCTGGAACGGCACCACATCCGGGGTCAAGGTGCCAAATGCCGACTGGATCAGTGACAAACGTGCCGGGCTAACCATCTGTGATGCGACGTCCGCGGCTTTTGCCATGGATCTGCCGTGGGACAAGCTGGATGTGACCACTTTTTCCTGGCAAAAGGTGCTGGGCGGTGAAGCGGCTCATGGGGTCATTATCTTAAGCCCGCGCGCGGTGGAGCGTCTTGAAAATTATACGCCGCCGTGGCCTTTACCGAAAATCTTCCGCTTGACCAAGGGTGGCAAACTGATCGAAGGTATCTTTACCGGTGCTACCATCAACACGCCTTCCATGTTATGTGTGGAAGATTATCTGGATGCACTGAAATGGGCGGACAGTATTGGCGGTCTCAGCGGCATGATAGCGAAATCAGAAGCTAATCTGGCAGTACTCAGTGACTGGGTAGCACGCACAGACTGGGTAGAGTTTCTCGCCAATGATGGGGCAACAGTATCCAATACGTCTGTCTGTTTTCAGATAGTTGCCCCCTGGTTTTTGGAACTTGAGGCGGCAGATCAAGCGGCAGCAGCCAAGAAAATAGCTACCCTTCTGGATGAAGAAGGGGCGGCTTTTGATATTGGTGCTTACCGTGATGCGCCGCCCGGACTTCGTATATGGGCCGGGTCAACCATCGAGGCCGCAGACCTTGCCGCATTGTTGCCGTGGCTCGATTGGGCCTACGCAGAAGTCAAAAAATCTCATTTCTCATAATTAATCTTTTAAAGAAGGCACCTGAAAATGGTAAAGGTACTTATTTCTGACAAATTAAGCCCGTTGGCTAAACAAATATTCGAAAACCGCGGCATCGAAGTTGACCAGATTGTTGGTCTCAGCGCGGAAGAACTGATTGAAATTATCCCGCAATATGATGGTCTGGCCATACGGTCTGCAACCAAGGTTACCAAGGCCGTGCTAGATGCGGCGACGAATTTAAAGGTCGTGGGCCGAGCCGGAATCGGTGTGGACAATGTGGATATTCCCGCCGCGACAGGAAGCGGCGTTGTGGTGATGAATACGCCATTTGGTAACAGCATCACAACCGCTGAACATGCCATCGCCATGATGTTTTCTGTGGCCCGCCAAATTCCATTGGCTAACGAAAGCACTCAGGCAGGTAAATGGGAAAAATCACGTTTCATGGGGGTTGAGCTGACCTCTAAAATCCTTGGTATTATCGGTTGCGGTAACATCGGAGCCATTGCGGCTGAAAGGGCATTGGGCCTTAAAATGAAGGTTATTGCCTTTGATCCCTATTTATCAGTGGAACGGGCCGAGGAACTTGGTGTTGAAAAAGTGGAACTGGACGATCTTCTTCACCGGGCAGATTTCATTACCCTGCATACACCGCTTACTGATGCCACACGCGGTATTTTGAGTAGTAGTGCTTTTCAGAAAATGAAGGACGGTGTCAGAATTATCAACTGCGCCCG
The DNA here is from genome assembly GCA_021774875.1 of Emcibacter sp. Classification (GTDB taxonomy): domain Bacteria; phylum Pseudomonadota; class Alphaproteobacteria; order Sphingomonadales; family Emcibacteraceae; genus Paremcibacter. Next base: position 10,991 of record JAJFIP010000007.1, on the reverse strand, counting down.
TGGGGGGCTGATTGATGAAAAAGCACTGCTTGCAGCATTGAATAGCGGCAAGGTAGCCGGGGCAGCACTTGACGTATTTGCCGAAGAACCCGCACGGGAAAATGCCCTGTTCGGCCATGAAAATGTGGTGGCAACGCCGCATTTGGGGGCGTCCACCTCGGAAGCTCAGGTTAATGTGGCCGTACAGGTGGCCGAACAAATGGCGGACTATCTGCTTGATGGGGCCGTTACCAATGCCTTGAATATGCCGTCTGTATCGGCGGAAGAGTCTATTCGCCTTAGCCCCTATATGGCACTTGCCAAACAGCTTGGCAGTTTTGCTGGTCAATTGACCGAACATGCCTTGCAGAGCATACAAATTGAATATCAGGGCGATGTGACAGAGCTTAATACCCGTCCATTGACCGCGATTGTGGTTGAAGGACTGCTTCACCCGTTGATGGATTGCGTTAATATGGTCAATGCGCTTGCGGTTGCCAAGGAACGTGACATAGACATCGTTGAAACCCGCCATGATTCTGAAGGTGACTATAACAGCTTTATCAAGGTGACTGTGACCACAGAAATACAGCAACGTTGTGTGGCAGGAACTCTGTTTGCTGATAAACGCCCTAGAATCGTCTGCATCAAGGACATCGCCGTAGAAGCCGAACTGACACCATTTATGCTGTATGTTTCCAATGAAGACATCCCCGGATTTATCGGAGCACTGGGAACAACCCTTGGCAATGCTGGACTAAATATTGCCACTTTCAGTCTGGGAAGGGCAGAAGAAGGCGGAGAAGCCATTGCCCTTGTTGCCATAGACGCGCCAGCCAGTGCAACCACGGTCCGGGCAGTAGAGACTCTGCCCCATGTTAAACAGGTTAAGGCGTTGACTTTCTAGTCCCTAAATAATATCAAGGCGTGAACGCAAGTACTGGACGCAATATGCCTGAAATTGATGATACAGCTCTCCTGCCCGAAGGCCTGCATGATATGCTGGCCAGTGATGCTGAATATCAGGCTGAAATAGTCGAGAAGTTACGGCAGTGTTTTGCCAGCTACGGCTATGAGAGGGTGGAGCCGCCCCTGATGGAATTCGAGGAAAGTCTGCTCTGTGGTCCGGGCAAGGCACAGTCGAGAAATATGTTCCGGGTGATGGACCCGGTGACGCAAAGAATGATGGCGGTACGCAACGATATGACAGGGCAGGTGGCGCGTATCGCCCGCTCTCGTCTGCAAAATGCACCGCGCCCGATACGCCTGAGTTATTCCGGGGATGTGCTCAGGGTGCGCGGCACGCAACTTCGCCCCGAACGGGAATTCAGGCAGGCCGGTATTGAGCTGATCGGAACTGACAGTTCAGAAGCCTACGTTGAAATTATTCTGTTGGCCCGGGATGTGCTCAGCACTGTGGGGGTGAAAGATGCCAGCATCGACCTGACCATGCCATTACTTGTTCCGGCCATTTGTCAGGGACTTGGGCTGAGTGATGATCGCTCGGCAATGATCCGCCACGCCCTCAATGCCAAAGATATTGGTGAACTTGACAGTCTGGAAGGCGAAATCGGCGACATCAGCCGGAAATTACTGTCTGCCGCAGGGGCCGCACACAAGGCAATGAAGATCATTAATGGCCTGACTTTACCCGCTGAAGCGCGGATAATCTGTGACGAACTTGAAATACTTTTGAACCGTCTGAAAGATGTTGCCCCGGAACTTCATGTTACTGTGGACCCCGGTGAATATAGTGGTTTTGAATTCCAGACTGGTATTGGCTTTTGCCTGTTTGCCAAGGGCGTGCGCGGCGAATTGGGGCGCGGCGGACGTTACCCTGTTGGTGGTGGTCAGGATAGCGAACCGGCAACAGGTTTTACCCTGTATCTGGACAGCCTGATGCGGGCCTTGCCAAAAATGGCACAAATCAAATATATCTACTGCCCCTTTGGCACGGATATGGCGGTCTTGAGCAGATTGCGTAAAGACGGTTACCGGACCATATGTGGACTTGATACTGTAGCGCAGGAAACGGCTGAAGCCGGGCGGCTGAATTGCCAGTATATCTGGCAGGCTGGCAAAATAACAGAGATTTTGAAAGGGTAAATGCGTGGCAAATGTGGTCGTGGTTGGCTCCCAGTGGGGCGACGAAGGCAAAGGCAAGATTGTTGACTGGCTATCGGAACGGGCTGATGTAGTGGTGCGTTTTCAGGGCGGTCATAATGCGGGCCATACCCTTGTCATTGATGGCAAGGTTTATAAATTAAGCCTGTTGCCATCCGGTATTGTGCGCGGTGGCAAATATTCCGTGATCGGTAATGGTGTTGTGGTTGATCCCTGGGCTTTGCTCAAGGAAATTGAACTGCTGAGATCGCAGGGTGCGGATGTTAATTCCGATAATCTGATGCTGGCAGAAAATTGTGCGCTTATCCTGCCCTTGCACGGCGAACTTGATGGTATTCGCGAGGATGCCGCTAATCTCTGCACCAAGGGCGGGCCAAAAATCGGCACGACCAGGCGTGGTATTGGCCCGGCTTATGAGGACAAGGTGGCGCGTCGTGCACTTCGGGCCTGTGATCTTAAATCAGATGAAGCCATTGAAATCCGTGTTGATACCCTGCTGGGTCATCACAATACCTTGCGACGCGGCTTGGGGGCCGAGGAAATTGATCGGGAAGAATTGATTGCCAAAATCAAGGAAATTGCTCCGAAAATAACCCCCTATATCGGAGCCAGCTGGCGGATGCTGGATAAGATGCGCCATGAACGTAAACGAATACTGTTTGAAGGCGCCCAGGGAATTATGCTGGATGTGGATCATGGTACCTATCCCTATGTGACGTCATCCAATACCATTGCTTCACAGGCCGCCGGTGGCAGCGGGGTTGGAGCCAGAACTCTTGATTATGTGCTGGGCATCACCAAGGCCTATACCACCCGCGTCGGCGAAGGGCCGTTCCCGACCGAATTGTTTGATGAAGTGGGCCAAGGACTGGGTGAACGCGGTCATGAATTTGGCACGGTGACCGGGCGCAGTCGCAGATGTGGTTATTTTGATGCGGTCATGGTGCGTCAGGCAACTAAAATAGGCGGTATTACCGGTATCGCGCTGACTAAACTTGATGTTTTGGACGGAATGGATGAATTGAAAGTCTGTGTTGCCTACGATCTGGATGGGGAACGGCTTGATTATTTCCCGGCCTCCACCGAGGATCAGGCACGGGTGAAACCAATCTATGAAACCCTTGAAGGCTGGTCAGACAGCACTTATGGGGCCAGAAGCTGGGTTGATCTGCCAGCCACAGCGATCAAATATATCCGCCGCATAGAAGAACTGATCGAAACCCCGGTGGCTCTATTGTCTACCAGCCCCGAAAGGGAAGATACCATTCTGGTACATGACCCTTTCGATGACTAGGCATTATTTTCAAGGCATTTTGAAGTTAAAAACATTCAGCTTGTTACCGTCCAGATCGCGGAAATAGCCAGCATAAAAATCGGGGCTGAATTCGGGGCGTGGTCCGGCTGGACCTTCGCAGGTGCCTCCCATTTCAAGGGCCAGAGCATGCACTTTATCAACGGTCGCAGTGTCGGGGGCAAATAGGGCCATCATTGTGCCGTTGCCAACGGTTGCGGGATTACCATCTGTGGGTTTTACGACTGAAAAGCTGGTGGTTCCTTCGCCACTGCTCCAGGCAATGAATCCATCGCTTTGCATATTTCTCTTGGCGCCTAGTTCTGTCATCAGGGCATCATAAAAATTTCCGGCCTTTTCAAGGTCATTTGTGCCAACCATTACATATCCGAGCATTATTCTTTCTCCTGTTGTGCTGTATGTTGAGTGAAAAAAATTTTACACCTAAACTATATAAGAAATTTTGTGGTCATATCAAGATACAGAATTATGCAAATGATCATTTATGAAAAAAGCATACCCTATTTTGGATAGGGCATGCTCTGTAAGGTATTTTACTGATGGCAAGTCTATTTTATATCGCTCACTTCATAGACGCTGCCGGAATCACAACTGGCCATCTTGCCAAATCTTTCCCGCACGTCCTTGTTGGCATCACTATTACCCCAGAATTCTTCCAGTGCTGCTGCTTTTGCGACGCTTGGGGCAGAGGTGGTCCAGAAAAAAGTTCCCCTTGAAATATCCTGTGAATAGAATGGCCATAATAGCTCCATTTTATGCCCCTTCATTCCTTCTTTACTGATAACGGCCATAAAATCAGCCGCGAGTTTTTCCATGGCTTCCTTCTTTACACCCTCATTAAGTTTGCACTTAAAAAAATCACGGGCACCGGCTTGGGCGCTTAGCGATGCAAATGAAAGGCTGAATAATCCTACACTCATACTAATCACAATACATAAAAGTTTACGTCTCATTGACTCTCTCCTCGTATTAAAAATTAGGCCACTCCTTGGTGGCGTTGCCGGACGCTAACACAGCTAATAGTTTTAGTCAATTCTAAGAGTTAGTATCAAAAACTATTGCAGGTAATTTCAAGTTGCTGTAATCATATTAAAATTGACCAAGTATTTTTTGTAATCATGCGTGGTATCCAGATGAATAATGACATTGATAACATAACATTTGATTGGGAAGATAAATTTATCAATAATTTATTAGTCGGTCTGACTATCGTCTTCGGGATTGGTTTAGCCGCATCTTTGCTCAGAATAATAGATAGTTCTATGCAAACCAGCCATATAGTTCAGGTATTTCTATATATCATATTGGTGATATTTACTCTTTACAGAAAAAAAATTTCTACAGATGGAAAAGTAAAATTTCTCATTACACTTTTTGCCGCTGTTGCCTATACAGGAATTTACAGTTGGGGTGTTTATGCGGCAGGATATATATCGGCTGTGGGAGCGATGGCTTTAATAACTTTATTTTATGGTTATAAAAAAGCTCTGTGGTTTATTGGGTTTACCGTTGGTTTTATTATATTTTGTGCTTATCAATATATAACGGGTAAAATTCAGTTTCCCGTTGATGCCAACAATTATTTGATGATGCCGTCATCATGGGGTGTCCTGATATTTGCTGGCGTGCTTATCATGGCGTTACTTATGGTAATATTATCCAGAATGAAAAATCAAATGGAACAAATTCAAAATTCACTTATAGAAGAAAAAGAAAGGGTTACAAAACAAGATTTTCAGCTGAGAGAAACCAACAATAAATTAAATCTTGCCATGAATATAGCACGACAGGGATGGTTTGATTCAGACCTAAAGTCAGGTAATGTTGTGGTTTCAGATGGGTATACTAAAATGTTGGGATACGAGAAAAATGAATATAATGAGGATATTAATAGTTGGCACGAGCATGTCCATCCCGATGAAAGAGAAAAGGCCAGGAACAATTTTCAGAAATCAATGTTGACCGGTGAAAAATTTGAAGTGGAATTTAGAAGACGAACCAAAGACGGGAAATGGTTGTGGTTACACTCTATTGGAAATGTGGTTGAATGGGATAAAGAAAACAAGCCATTGAGATTAGTTGGAATATTAACCGATATTACGGAACGTAAACGGGTTGAAAAGTCAATACAAAGAGCAAAAGAGAGTGCGGAAAAGGCCAACCAGGCAAAAACTGATTTTCTATCATCAATGAGCCATGAGTTACGGACACCTCTTAACGCAATTTTAGGGTTTGCCCAACTGCTGGAAACTGATCCAGATATACCGCTCATAGGGTATCAGGAAGAAAGCGTTCAATATATCAGAACTGGTGGAAAACATTTGCTGAATCTGATCAATCAAATGCTGGAACTTACGGCTATAGAATCCGGTAAGGTTGAGCTTTTCATGGAAGATATCCATTTAGGTGATATAGTCAACCAATCTGTGGCAATGGTGTCACCCATTGCGAAGAAAACTAACATTAAAATAATTATTTTAACAGATTTGTTCGTTTCCATACGGGCTGATGAGGTCAGGTTGAAGCAAATTCTGTTAAATCTGCTGAATAATGCCATTAAATATAATCACGAAGGCGGATCGTTAAATATTAACTGGCAGATCACTGAAAATGGAGCTGGCAGAGTCAGCATAAATGATACAGGCATCGGAATTTCCACAATTGACCAACCAAAAATTTTTAATACCTTCAGTCGTTTAGGGCAGGAAAAATCAAATATTGAAGGTACGGGCTTGGGACTTGTTGTTACCAAGAATATAGTTGAATTAATGGGCGGTACTGTTGGTTTTACCAGTGAAGAAGGCAAGGGATCAACATTTTGGTTCGATCTGCCATTAGCAGAAAAATCAGTGGGCTATCTATAATTTTTCCCATATCTTTAATCATCTACCAACGCTTCCATTTCTTCCTGCATTTCCAGCCACTCCACCTCAAATTCCTCCAAGTCCAAAGTCATATCCAGCTTTTCGGCGGTGAATTTTTTCAGGGCGGCGGCGGCTTTGTGGTCGCCGTGGACGTAAAGTTTCGGATTTTTTAATGCCCGGTCGTATTTGGCGATTTCTGTGGTTAGCCGTTTGATCTTCTTTTCCAGCTTTTCCAAATTTTTGCGCAAACTGGTCAGTTCAGGACTCTCGCTTCTGACTTTTTCTACTTTGTCCTGCTTTTTATTCTTCTTACGGGATGAGGAACGGGCTTTCAGGATCAGTTTCTTGTAATCCTCCATATCACCGTCATAAGGGGTCACGGTGCCGTCATGGACCAGCCACAGTCGGTCGGCACAAGCCTCTATCAAATGGCGGTCATGGCTGATCATGATCACGGCCCCTTCATAGCCATTGATGGCATGGATCAGTGCTTCACGGCTTTCCACGTCCAGATGATTGGTCGGCTCATCCAATATGAGGATATGGGGCGCATTCATGCTCATCAGGGCAAATAATAGCCGGGCTTTTTCACCGCCGGACAGGTCTTCGACCCGGGTCATGGCTTTGTCTGCACCAAAGCTGAACGCGCCGAGTTTTGCCCGGACGCGGCTTTCGGTTACATTTGGCATCCGCGCTTTCAGGTGACTAAGCGGTGTGCCGTCCATATTTAGTTCATCAAGCTGATGCTGGGCAAAATAACCCACATCCAGTTTTGAAGATTTCCGCAGCTCACCCGCCATTATTTCCAGTCGTGATGAAATCAGCTTGGCGAAGGTGGATTTGCCGTTACCGTTTTGCCCTAGCAATGCAATCCGGTCATCCATATCAAGACGCAGGTTCAGGCGGCTTAATATGGGTTTGTTCGGCTCATAACCGACCTGGGCCTGATCAAGGGTGAACAGAGGTGGCGCCAGTGGCTTGGGATTGGGGAAATCAAAGGCAAAGGTCTTGTCTTCGAGGATACTATCCAGCGGCCCCATCCGTTCCAGCATCTTGACCCGGCTTTGGGCCTGTTTGGCTTTGGACGCCTTGGCCTTGAATCGGTCGATGAAGCTTTGCAGGTGTTTTTGCGCAGCTTCCTGCTTGACTATGTTGGCGCGTCTGTGGGCCAGTTGTTCGCGGCGCAACTTTTCGAAATTGTCATAATTTCCGGTGTATAGCTTTAGTTTTAGTTGGTCCAGATGCAGGATCGCCGTGACTGAGCTATTGAGCAGATCGCGGTCATGGCTGACAATGATGATAGTATAGGGATAATTCTTGATGAAATTCTCCAGCCACATTACCCCTTCAAGGTCGAGATAATTGGTTGGCTCATCAAGCAACAGCAAGTCGGGCTTGGTGAACAGGGTGCAGGCCAGAGCAACCCGCATCCGCCAGCCCCCGGAAAAGGAAGCGCACGGCCTTCTTTGTGCCTCACCATCAAAACCAAGGCCGGACAGGATACTGGCGGCGCGGGCCGTGGCAGTATGGGCGTCAATATCAGTCAGTCGCAGATGAATATGGGCGATCTTTTCGGGGTCAGTTTCACTTTCGGCAGCCTTTTCCAGTGATTGCAATTCATGATCAGCTTCTAAAACCGTATCAAGCAGACTGGTCTCGCCACCAGGAGCTTCTTGAGCCACTTCGCCCAGCTTGGCCCCCCGCCGTATTTTTAAGCTACCCGCATCCCAGTGAAGCTCGCCGGTGATCAATTTCAGCAATGTGGATTTTCCGGCCCCGTTTTTGCCGACAATGCCCACCTTATGACCCGCAGCTACTCGTGCATTTGCCCCTTCAAGCAGGGTTTTTCCGGCAATGCGGTAGGTCAGATCCTGAATTTGAAGCATGAATGCACCCGTTAAAAATTTCTACAGGGTTTAACAGAATTGAGCAAAAACACAATGGATGATTTCTTCTGTTGCAGTTGCTGCGATAAAACTCTATAAGGCCTCAAAATTAAAGGATTGAATGATGACAGCTAACCGTACTTTTTCCATAATTAAACCAGACGCAACCCGCCGTAACCTGACCGGGGCCATTGTAAAAATGTTTGAGGACGGCGGTCTTCGCGTTGTGGCTTCCAAACGTATCCATATGACCCGCGCACAGGCCGAAGGCTTTTATGCAGTTCATAAAGAGCGTCCCTTTTATGGGGAACTGGTTGAATTTATGATGTCAGAGCCGGTTGTGGTGCAAGTTCTGGAAGGCGAGAACGCTGTACTGCGTAACCGGGAAATCATGGGTGCGACAAATCCAGAGGATGCTGACGTGGGTACGGTTCGCAAAACTCATGCCTTGTCTATTGGCGAGAATTCCGTTCATGGTTCCGATAGTGACGAAAATGCTGCCATCGAAATTGCTTTTTTCTTCACAGAAGATGAAATCGTCGGCTAGTTTTTGCTCAATAAATTCTAAGAAACCGTTTATCATTATTGGTTGGCTGTTTTTTTGTTTAACATTAGGTATTGATATAGTCATACCCGCGTAGGCGGGTATCCAGTTTTTTTACCTGGTCTAGACTCCCGCCTTCGCGGGAGTGACGATAAGGGATTAGTTGATAATTTCCGGGCTGACAAGTCCGCCTGAAGGATAGCTGGCTTTTTCGATGACCGCCTTGCTGGCGGAAACCCTTACCCGGCCCAGAGCGATAAGTTTCAGGGCTTCCGGGTAGATAATATGCTCAAGTTCCAATACTTTAGCTGACAGGGTATCTGCATTATCATCCGGGTCAATGGCAAGGGCAGCTTGCAAAATGATTGGCCCGTCATCCATTTCTGGCCGTACGATATGAACAGTGCATCCGGTAAAGCGTACTCCTGATTCCAGAGCCCGTTCCTGAGTATGCAGCCCCTTGAAGGATGGCAGCAGGGATGGGTGGATATTTAATATGCGGTCTTTCCAGCGATTGACAAAGCGGGCATCCAGAATACGCATGAATCCGGCGAGACACAGGAACTTGGATTTATATTTTTTTAGTTCCAGATCAATGGCTTCTTCAAAGTCTTCGCGGGTATCAAAATCCCGGTGATTAATCACAGATGTGGGGATATTGGCAGCTTTTGCCCGCTTCAGGCCATAAGCATCGGGATTGTTGGATATTACCACCACGATGCGGGCCGGGAAATCCTGACTCTCGCAGGCGTCTATCAGGGCTTGAAGATTACTGCCCCGACCGGAAACCAATACAGCAACGTCTAACATAGTGAAATATCCTGTTAATTGGTGGAAATAGCCTGCCAAGGGGTTGCATAGCCCCAGCTTCCTGCGCTCCCTGTTACTACTGTTGCAGGCTCATTTGCCGATTTTTTAACCACATGTCCCAGACTGTATACGGTTTCACCCATTTGCTGGAATATTTTTCGGGTTTCGTCCGCACCATCCGCACTTGCTATAACTACAAGACCAATGCCGCAGTTAAAGGTTTTGGCCATTTCCAGTGGTTCGAGATTCCCCGCTTCTCTTAGCCAATCGAATACTGGTGGCAGGTGCCACTGGCTCGCGTCCACATGGGCTGAGACATTTTCCGGCAAAATACGTGGGATATTTTCGACAAAACCACCGCCGGTAATATGGGAGATTGCTTTGATATGCCCGGATTTCAAGGCGGCCAATGTGCTTTTTACGTAAATCCTTGTAGGCTCCAGCAATGCGGTTCCAAAACTCTTATCCCCATCAAAGGGGCAGGGGTCATCGTAGCTTAGTACCGAATCTTCTACCAGACGCCGCACGAGGGAGAAACCATTGGAATGAACCCCGCTGGAGGCCAGACCAATCAGCACATCACCTGTCGAAACATTTTCGCCAGTGAGGATATTATCCCTATCAACCGCCCCGACACAGAATCCGGCCAGGTCATAATCACCATCTTTATACATGCCGGGCATTTCTGCGGTTTCGCCACCTATCAAAGCCGTATTTGCCTGACGGCAACCTTCTGCGATGCCATTAATGATCGCGCCTCCGGCTTCAACACTTAAATGTCCGGTTGCAAAATAATCGAGGAAAAACAACGGTTCAGCCCCCTGTACTATCAAATCATTGACGCACATGGCCACCAGATCAATACCGACTGTATCATGGTTACCTGATTCTATAGCTACCTTCAGTTTGGTTCCGACCCCATCTGTTCCTGATACAAGGATAGGATCGGTGTAGCCCGCCGCTTTCAAATCAAATAAAGCCCCAAAACCACCAAGACCAGACGTGCAGCCCGGTCTTTTGGTTGAAGCAGCAGCGGGTTTGATGGCTTCCACCAAGTCATTACCGGCATCAATATCAACACCGGCGTCTTTATATGTGTAGGATTTTTTTTCGTTCACAATCTTCCACCTGAAAATACAACATCCAGGATCAGATATAAGGGCAGGGGTGGAAAAACGCCACCTGATTTTTATATTATCAGAAATTATAAATTGCTTGCCATAGTGATGACAAGATACACTATTATGAGTTTGAGGGGTAAATACGGTCAACTGGATTTATGAAATTGAATAAAAATACTATTATAACAATATATTATGCATTTATATTAATGTTAAATCTTGATATATATAGTAGCTTGTCATGGGCAAAGGAAATCGGAGGCCAAAATGGATCACCGAAAATATATACAATTTATAATATTGCCATTGATAAAACGGCTACCACTTCCAGCAGGGCTAGTCAGGCAGCTG
>JAJFIP010000060.1 GCA_021774875.1 Emcibacter sp. | reverse complement strand
AAGAATGACTGATGGCCGCAATCATGCTGGAAAATAAATAACCTTACCACCAGTCCGCCCGTGGGAATGATCAGCAATGCGGCTAGCCAGTAATGATTTTCATAGGTCGCCATAATAGCCACTATGCTGGCGATAAATAATAATGATGTGGAAAGTAGCTGAAAAAGACTACGCCAGTAAATGGCGCCCTTGAATTTTTGACAATGCCGAGCCAACTGTTTTAGCCGTTCATCCAGACTTGCAGAATTATCACCGTTTTTTTCTATAGAAATATTCAACTTTTGACCTTCACTATTACAAGCACACCCTATCACAGACTATGTTAAAAGTTTATAAATTACACCAATTTTTCACCCTGTCAAACTTCCCTTTAAGAAGTTATGATACTAATGTCAGATAACAAGGAACTGTCATGATCAAAAAATTACTGCTCGCCGGGCCTATTATTATTATCATGCTTCTGTCCACAGGCGCACATGAACCAACTGTTGAGGTGAAAAAAGAGCCTGCAATAGGCAACCTCACCGGTGTAGCTTCGCTGAATGACTGGTTATATATGGCCGGACAACCTGATCAGGAGACTATTATAGGCCTGAAAGATCAGGGCTTTGAGGTCGTAATAAATATCCGTGGCCGGGCTGAAATGGCATTCGACGAAGAAACACTGGTCGAACAAAATGGCATGGCCTATTACATCATCCCGCTGCTGAAAGACGGTGAAATGCAGGAAAATGCCGTCATGGAAATTCTTGCTGCCGTCGAAGCTAACAGAAATAAGAAAATACTTTTCCATTGTTCCAGCGGTAACCGCATCGCGGCCTGGTTTGCAGCCCATCTGATCCGGGATAAAGGCTATGATAAGGAAAAAGCTATTACGTTAGCCAAACAGGCTGGCATGACAAAAGCCAGTACTGAAAGTATGTTGCGGAATTATCTGGCAAAAATCACCAAATAATCATTCTGCAATATGTCTTGTGTCTTCAGAGAAATGCTCAAATTCTTCCTGCCAGTCGGACCTGTGATTTGTCAGCCTGACTTCAACGGCTGTGACTTTATATTCGGGGCAACTGGTGGCCCAGTCGGCATTATCCGTGGTCACCACATTGGCGCCGGATTCTGGCATATGGAAGGTGGTGTAAATCACCCCCGGCTGCATACGTTCTGAAATCACCGCACGTAGAGTGGTATCGCCCATGCGGCTCTGGATATTGATCCAGTCGCCGTCCCTGATGCCCCGGTCTTCGGCATCCTTGATATGAATTTCCACCACATCCTGATCATGCCAGATATTATTTTCCGTCCGGCGGGTCTGGGCGCCAACATTATACTGGCTCAGGATTCGGCCAGTGGTCAGGATTAGCGGAAAACGGCGGCTTACTTTTTCTGTTGTCGGCACAAATTCTGTGATGACAAAATTGCCTTTTCCCCGCACAAAGCCACCCACATGCATGATCGGGGTACCATCAGGAGCCGATGGGTTACACGGCCATTGCACACTGCCCTCGGCGTGTATTTTATCAAAACTGACGTTGGTAAAGGTTGGCGTCAGGCGGGCAATTTCATCCATGATCTGTGAAGGATTGTCATAGGACATATCGTACCCCATAGCCCGCGACAGACGACAGGTAATTTCCCATTCATCAAGCCCGGCCAAAGGTTCCACCGCCTTATTCACCATGCTGATGCGCCTCTCTGCATTGGTAAAGGTGCCGTCCTTTTCCAGAAAACTGGTGCCGGGAAAAAACACATGGGCAAAGCGGGCGGTTTCATTGAGGAATAAATCCTGGACAATCAGACAGTCGAGATTTTTTAAAGCCGCTTCCACATGGCGGGTATTTGGGTCGCTCTGGGCTACATCTTCGCCCTGAATATACATGCCCCGATAGCTGCCCGCCACAGCCTCATCAAACATATTGGGAATTCGAAGGCCAGCCTCGCTGTCAAGGCCCACACCCCAGTCGGCCTCAAAACTGCCGCGCACCTCATCATCACCGACCGGGCGGTATCCGGGCAGCTCATGGGGGAAAGAGCCCATATCACATGAGCCTTGCACATTATTCTGACCCCGGAGCGGATTTACTCCGGCTCCTGAAAATCCAATATTTCCGGTCAACATGGCAAGATTAGCCAAGGCCATCACCGCCGTTGAGCCTTGGGAATGTTCGGTGATACCCAGACCATAAAAAATCGCTGATTTACGTCCTGAGGCATAAAGCCTTGCTGCAGCCCTCAAATCATCTGCCGGAACGCTTGAATATTGCTCTATGGCTTCCGGTGAATTTTTGCTCTCCAGGATAAAATCCCGCCAGTCAGCATATGCCTGATCATCACAACGCTCATCGACATAGCCCTTATCTTCCAGACCCTCTTCCACGATCGCATGGGCCAGCGCATTGATCACCGCCACATTATTTCCCGGCAGCAGCGACAAGTGATAATCAGCCCTGATATGAGGGGTTTTGACCAGATCAATGGCGCGGGGGTCGATAACGATCAGTCGCGCACCCTGACGCAGTCGGCTTTTCATACGACTGGCAAAGACCGGATGAGCATCGGTGGGGTTAGCCCCGATCACCAGAATCACATCAGCATCCATCACACTGTCAAAGGTCTGGGTTCCCGCAGAAGTTCCCAGGGTTTGATTCAAGCCATATCCGGTCGGACTATGGCAGACCCGGGCACAGGTATCCACATTGTTATTGCCGAAGGCGGTTCTGATCATTTTCTGAACCACATAAACTTCTTCATTGGTACAGCGCGATGAGGTAATACCGCCAATGGATTTCCGGCCATGTTGTTCCTGAATGGATTTCAGACGCTTGGCGGCAAATTCAATGGCCTCGTCCCAGCCTACTTCAGCCCAAGGGTCGGTAATATTTTCCCGGATCATGGGTTTGGTTATGCGGTCCTCATGGAAAGCATATTCCCACGCGAATCGGCCCTTGACGCAACTATGGCCATGATTGGCCATGCCATCTTTCCACGGGGTCATGCGAACAACCTCGCCTATATTCAGTTCTGCCTTGAAGCCACATCCCACCCCGCAATAGGCGCAAGTGGTAATGACACTATGATCCGGTTTTCCATTCTCTATGACATTCTTTTCCAGCAGACTGTCCGTTGGACAGGCATCAACACATGCGCCACAGGACACACAGTCACTGGTCAGAAAATCCTGAGCCACTCCCGCTGTAATCTGGCTGTCAAAACCGCGCCCTTCCACCGTCAAGGCAAAAGTTCCCTGCACTTCTTCGCAAGCACGCACACAACGGGAGCAGAGGATACATTTGGAGCCATCGAAACTAAAGTAAGGATTGCTGTCATCAATGATGGATTTCAGATGGTTATGTCCTTCTGATCCGTAGCGGCTTTCACGCATACCCAACAGTTTTGCCAGATCATGCAGCGGCAGGTCGTCATCATCAGGATGGTCAGACAGATAAAGATCCATCACCCCGCGCCGGAGTTCTGTCAGACGGTCGGACTGGGTGGAGACTTTCATGCCGTCTTCTGCGGGTGTAGTGCAGGATGCGGGCGTGCCCTTTCGTCCATCTATTTCCACCAGACACAAGCGACAGGAACCGAAGCTTTCAAGACAGTCTGTGGCACAAAGGCTCGGGATGTCGGTGCCCGCTACGCCAGCAGCCCGCATAATACTGGTGCCCTCTGCAACCGAGACCGACTTGCCATCAATATCAAGAGTGACAGTAGTATCCGAATTGACTTCCGGGGTGCCAAAATCTTTTTCAATGATCATCATTCATTCCGTTTTAAAATCTTTGGGCCAATTTTTAATTGCACTTAAGACCGGGATTGGCGTCATGCCGCCCATGGCACATAAAGATCCCGCTTCCATCACATCACATAAATCCCTGACCATATCCAGATTCTGCTGGCTATTCTCGCCCGCCTGAATTTTTGCGATCAGTTCCGATCCGCGCACTGAACCAATGCGACAGGGCGTGCATTTACCGCAACTTTCCACAGCGCAGAAATCAAAGGCAAATTTCGCCTGTTCAGCCATATCTGCTGACCCGTCAAAGACCACAATACCGCCGTGGCCCAGCACCGCGCCTGCTTGTGAAAAAGCCTCATAATCCATGGGCAAGTCCAGATCATCTGCCGATAAATAAGCGCCGAGCGGGCCACCAACCTGCACAGCCTTAATGGCCGTATTGGTATAAGTGCCACCGCCGTAGTCTTCGACAAGTTCCCGCAGATCGATGCCAAAGGCCTTTTCCACCAGTCCGCCACGGGCAATATTTCCCGCAAGCTGGAACGCTATTGTACCACGGGAACGTCCCAGACCAAAATCCTGATAAAATTTGGCCCCCCGCGCCATAATGATCGGCACGCTGGCCAAAGACAAAACATTATTGACCACTGTAGGCTGGCCGAATAATCCGTGAATGGCGGGCAGGGGCGGTTTGGCCCTGACCATGCCGCGCTTACCTTCCAGACTGTCGAGCATGGCGGTTTCCTCGCCGCAGACATAAGACCCGGCCCCCATACGAATTTGCAAATCGAACGCCTTGCCCGACCCTCTAATGTCCCTACCAAGCCAGCCATCTGCGCGGGCATTGATCAGGGCTTCTCCCAGAATCTCCTTACAGAGCGGATATTCAGACCGCAGATAAATATAGCCTTCTGTCGCGCCCACAGCCAATCCGGCAATGATCATACCTTCGATCAGGCAGTAGGGGTCGCTTTCCATGAGAATACGGTCGGCGAAAGTACCGCTGTCGCCTTCGTCGGCATTGCAGCAGATATATTTCTGCTCCCCTTCCGCACCCAGCACCGTATTCCATTTGATCCCGGTGGGAAATGCCGCGCCGCCGCGCCCGCGCAAACCGCTCTTTGTTACCTGATCCACTATCTGTTCGGGGGTCATCTCAAGGGCCTTTTTCAAGCCCAGAAAACCACCGTTCAACTGATAGTCATCCAGTGACAGGGCATCAATCAGGCCACAGCGGGCAAACGTCAAGCGGTCCTGGGTTTTGAGGTAGGAAATATCAGCTGTCAGCCCCTGACATAAGGCATGATCGCCGCCGGTGAGGAACCCGGCAGCAAATAAACCGGGAACATCTTCTACTGTCACATTACCGTAAGCGATACGTCCCTTATCGGTTTCTACCTCTACCAAAGGCTCAAGCCAGCTCATGCCCCAGCTGCCATTGCGAATGATCTCCACATCCTGCCCCCGCCTTGCCGCTTCCTGGCAGATGGCAATGACAAGTTCGTCGGCCCCCAATGACAAAGCTGTGGTTTCCAATGGCACATATAGGGTCACAAGATCACTCATAGCGCGACCTTTTTCAACAGGCCGTCAAAATTGTCCTCACTCATGCGGCCATGAAGTTTGCCATCGAAAGTGATATTGGGGGATACCGCGCAATTGCCCAGACAATAGACCGCCTCCAGCGTGAAATGTCCGTCATGGGTAGTTTGGCCGAGCTTTATTCCCAATAATTCCTGTACATGTCTCGTCAAAGCCCGACTGCCCCGTGCCTGACAGGATTCCGCCTGACAAATCTGAATCACATGATGGCCCTGAGGCTCACTCTTGAAATCATGATAGAAACTTTTGACGCCGTAAATTTCAGCTTTTGAAAGGTTAAAAACATCAGCAAGCAAGTCGTAGCTTGGTTTTGGAATAAAGCCAAAGGCATGTTGCAGCCCATGCAGGGCTTCCATCAGACCCCCTTTCAAGCCTGTAAACTGCTCTATCACCTGCCGGGCTTCGGTTTCATCCCACTCAGCCTTTTCAAGGTGGGTCTTATCATTTAGCACATGTCATCCTTTTTAAAAGGAAGCATACTAATGCCGCTTGTTCCCTCATACAATTCAATAATGAAAATTAATGTTTACTGGCCCCGGAAATACCGATTCCGGTTTCAGAACGGACATATTGTTCATCAAACCGGGCAATTTCATTTTTCGCCCGTGCAGATTTATCCAGCACTGAAAACAGCCAGATAGCAGCAAAGGCCAACGGCATGGAATAGAAGGTGGGATATATATGGGGGTAAACAGGCTCTGCATTGCCGATCACAGACACCCAAACCCCTGGCCCCAGTATAATCAGGCCAATGGACAAAACCAGCCCGACAACGCCGCCAGCCACCGCCCCACTGGTGGTCATGCCTCGCCAATACATGGACATGATCAGGATGGGAAAATTCACACTCGCGGCAATGGCAAGGGCCAGTGAGGCGACAAAAGCCACATTCTGATGCTCAAAGGCAATACCCAGAACCACTGAAATACCGCCCAGAGCAAAGGTTGCAATCCGTGATACCCTGATTTCCTCAACGCTGGTGGTCGGGGTGGTTTTAAAGGTCTTGGCATATAGATCATGGGCAATAGTCGCCGCCCCGGCCAAGGTCAATCCGGCAACCACCGCAAGGATGGTCGCAAAGGCCACTGCCGACATAAAGCCAAGCATCAGGTTACCGCCCATAAAATGGGTCAGATGTAGCGCCACCATATTACCGCCGCCTAAAATTTTGCCGACTGCATCATGATAATCAGGATTGCCCATAACAAAAGTCATGGCACCAAAGCCAATAATAATGATCAGGATATAGAAATAACCCATCAGGGTTGTCGCGACAAAAACCGACTTGCGGGCATCTTTGGCATCCTTCACCGTAAAGAAGCGCATCAGGATATGGGGCAGCCCCATAATGCCGAACATCATGGTCAGGCCGATGGAAATAATAGCAACCGGGCTGGTCATCCACAAGCCGGGCGCGAGGATAGCATTGCCCTTGGGATGCACTTTTGTGGCACTGCCAAGCACAGCTTCAAAACTGAAATTAAAGCTTTTCATCACCATGAAGGCAATGAAAGTTCCCCCGATCAGCAACAGAATCGCCTTGATCAACTGCACCCATGTGGTTGCCAACATACCGCCAAAGCTGACATAACAAATCATCAGGAAGCTGACCAATATCACCGCATAGACATAATCCAGACCAAATAACAGTTGGATCAGTTTGCCCGCGCCAACCATCTGGGCAATCAAATAAAATATAACAACCGATAAGGAGCCAATGGCAGAAATAATCCTGATCGGTTTTTTCTCCAGCCGGTATGAAACCACATCAATGAAGGTATAACTGCCCAGATTGCGCAAGCGTTCGGCAATCAGAAATAAAATCACCGGCCATGCCGCCATCACGCCAACCGCCAGAATCAGCGCATCAAAACCAAAGCCGTATATGGCCCCGGTGATGCCGAGAAAAGTCGCCGCCGACATGAAATCCCCGGCTATGGCCGTGCCATTCTGCCATGGCTTGATACCACCACCTGCGGCATAGAAATCATCCTTGGTCTTGGTATGACGGGCCGCCCACCATGTGATGCCAAGTGTCGCCATAACGAAAATAAAGAACATGGCTATAGCTGTAATATTAAGGGGTTGCTTATCCACTTCGCCCAGAGGTACAGCAGTGGCAGCAAATGCCATGCCGGGCGCACCGATTGTGGCCAGTATTGCAAAAACAGTTTTTTTACTCATACCCCAACTCTTTCAACAATTCCGCCTTTAGCACATCAAATTTCCTGTTGGCCCACCAGATATATATGCCTGAACAGACCATTCCGCTCACGATCACCAACACAGCCGTTAAAATGCCGTAGGTCATCATCCTGCCTTCTTGAATCGGACTAGACATAAACCTGGGCGCATAGGACATGCCCAGCACAAAGAAGCCGTAACCCGCCGTGATGATCAGACTGAATAAAAAGCTGAACCTGCCACGGGCGTGGACAAGCTGTTTAAATTTGGGGTGGGCAAGACATTTTTCAGTTTCAGGCAGTGACATTTAAGCTCCCAATTATTTTATATGGCATAGAAAAGGCCCGGTTGTTGGAGCAACTGTTGCATATTTAACATGCTCTTTCAACCGGGCCTTAAATAATCAGCAATTAGAATGTATAGGTGCCTGTAAAGCCATAAGTTCTTGGCGCACCAAACAAGGCGAAGGCAATACGACTGCCGCGCTGGGAGAAGACATGGGTGCGGTATTCCTCGTTACTGATATTCTTGACCCAGCCAGCCAGCTCCCATTTACCATCGGGAGAATTCCACGCCAGCCGCGCATCCCAAATATCATAAGCGGGGATGGTTGTGATGTCGTTATTATTGGGGTCATAAAAAGTCAGGGACTGATAACGATAATTGACCTTGGCAGAAAGTGAGCTGCCGTCTTCCAGTTGCAAAGTGTATTTGGCATAGGAGCTGAAGCTATGCTCCGGTGCCTGACGCAGAGTATTACCGGTGAAATCACCTGTTCCGGTAACACTTGGCGTTCCGGTAAACTCGGTATATTCCGCATCAAGATAGGCATAACTGCCGCCGACTTCAAACTCTTCGGTCAGCAATATGGTATATTCAACCTCGACACCCTTCAACTCAGCTTCACCGGCATTTTCAGTGATAAACTGACCAAATCCGCTGCCTTCTGGCTGGAAGAAACGGGTGACCTGAAGGTTCTTGTAATCGGTAAAGAAGGCAGCAATATTCACCCGCGCACGATTATCCCAGAATTGTGATTTCAGGCCAACCTCAAAGTTGGTGGCTTTTTCAGAATCAAACGGCGTGCTGGCCCTTTCCCCTGTGGATGCAGAGCCTGTGAACCCTCCAGATTTATAGCCTGTGGAAATACTGCCGTAAACCATAGCTTCTTCCGTGACCTGATAATCGGCGACTGCCCGCCAGGATACGTTGCTCCAGCGATCACTCGCAGAAACCTCGGCAAAATTCTGCAGCAACAGAGCAACACCACTGTGAAGGATGCCTTCTGCCGTCATATCTTTTTTCTCTGTAGAATAACGAATGCCCGCCCGAACGGTTAATTTGTCGGATACGTCATAAGACCCATCTGCATAAGCGGCAAAGGTGTCTGATTCGTTGGTCTGAATCGAAGACATATCACTGGGGAAATCCACGCCACCTATAGTCAGGCCAATGGACCGGAAAGTAAATCTTTCAATGCGGTCAGTTTCTTCGCGAGAATAAAATAGGCCGGCAACCCAGCTCAAATCAGATTCGCCGCCAGATGTAACCCGAAATTCCTGGGTATATTGTTTGGTATTTTCAACCGCCGCATCTTCCACGTCAAAGGCAAAACCTTCTGTGGCCGGGGCAACAAAAGCCGGGCCAGGTCCCGTCGGCGCATTGAAGGCAACAAATGTATTGGTTGTGGGCAGACCTTCTGAATCTTCAATCCAGTCAAAAGTGCTTTTGCGGTAGGCGGATATGGAGGTAAATGTTCCCCAGGGCTGATCCCAGTTGACTTTTATGGAGTAGCCCTCAACATCGCGGTTGGCAAAGCCTTCCAGATCATTCAAACTATCAAAAGCCGTTGTACTGCCACCAAGGGCAATATTGACCGCTATGGGATCAGAAGCACAACCACAATCATGCAGCGGGCCGGCGCTGCCAACCGGCTCGCGGTTGCTGTCGCCCATATTATCGTCAGCACCGTCGGCGCTAAATATCACTTCGAGATCTTCACTGGGTGTCCAGCGTAACATACCCCGGTAAGCAAAGGTTTCGCCGCCGCCAAGTTGCTTGCCAAACAGATCGGAACCGACCAGAACATTTTTGTAATAGCCATTAAATTCACGGCGACTGATGGAAACTTTACCAAACAGATTTTCCGCAATCTGGCCACTGATCATCGCGGCAGTATCAAAACGGCCATAATCACCCACGGTCTGACGGGCACGGATTTCTGTTTCCTCACCTGGCTTGGTGGTAACAAAGTTTATGGAGCCACCGATGGAGTTTTTACCATACAGAGTACCCTGTGGTCCCCGCAGCACTTCAACCCGTTCCAGATCAAATATATCAAAAACCTGCGCCGTTCTGGCAGCGATATATACATCATCAACGCTAACCACAACACTGTCACTCGCAGATGCGCCGTCTTCCTTGGTGCCGATACCACGAATGGCTATTTCAGGCTGGCCAACGCTGAAAGCCGCAAAAACCAAGCCCGGTGTCCGGTTACCAATATCCTGCAGGTTGGAAATATCGTCCTCGCGCAGAAGATCACCGCTAAATGCTGAAATGGCAAGGGGGGCGGCTTGAAGATTTTCTGACCTTTTCTGGGCGGTCACGATAATTTCATCAATGGCAAATGAATCATCTTCATCTGCGGCGGTTGCGGTAAGGGGTGTAGTGATCATGCCAATGGCACAAAGGGAAGTCGTTGCATAATACCATGCTTTCACGGTCGTCTCCTGTTTCTATATTTTGTCAAATTATTATGTGCAGCTTCTTACATTTTCGAGCTGCAACACCCTATTCAACGATGGGCGGAAGAAACCCCTCAGTTTTTTTTAACTTTTTGTTAATATTTAGAAATTCAACGTTACCGTCAGCCCATAGGTGCGGGGGGTGCCAAACAGGGCAAAATCATTGCCACCCAACACATAAAGATGGGTGATATATTCCTTATCCAGCAAATTCTTGGCCCATAGCGTCGCTTCCCAGCTGTTGTCAGCGGCTTCATAGGCTATGGAAGCATCGACCAGATCAAAGCCCGGCTGAATGGTGACGCTATTATCAGGCTCGCGAAAACTCTGGCCCTGATAGCGGTAATCCGCCCGGAAACGGAGGCGTCCATGATAAAAAGGCCGTTCATAATATAGGGCCAGATACAGGGAATGGCGTGGGGCTTGCCGCAGAGTATTACCGGTAAAATCTCGCCCTGAAAGATCGTTGAACTCATCATAAGTGGCATCCAGAAAGGCATAAGAACCAAAAAACTCCAGCCCAGCAAGCGGTTTCAGGGTAAATTCCATTTCCAGTCCCTCCAGACTTGCAGAAGCCGCATTGCTGGTCTGAAAGACGCCAAAATTTCCTTCTGTCTTGAATTGCACGACCTGCAAATCCCGGTAGTCAGAATGAAAGCCCACCAGATTTAAACGCAACCGATCATCAAACCATTGGGACTTTAGGCCGACTTCATAATTCCACACAGATTCAGGATCAATAGTTTTTAGGGCGAGCTTACGGGTCGCCGGTGCCCCCTGAAAGCCACCGCTTTTATAGCCGCGCGAAATGCTGGCATACCACATGATGTCTTCACGCTGTTGCCACGATAGAACAAAGTTGGGTGAAAAGTCTGTCCAGCTTCCTTCATTTCTTAGAGTGAAATCTTCCAGTAAAATGGTCTGATCACCATTGGTGATATTCTTTTGGTCCATACGCTTGGTTTCATAGGTCAGTCGGCCCCCAACAGTAAAATTCACATGTCTGGCAAGACCATATGTCACATCACCAAAGGCGGCAAAACTGTTGGTTTTATTATCCTGATCCGTGGTCGATACAAGGCTTGGAAAGGCAAAATTTTCTATACGATGAGTATGCTCAAACAGATAATAGAAACCCAGGACATATTTCAGACGCGCCTCACCCGGTGAAATCCAGCGAAACTCCTGTGAAAACTGTGAATGCTGTTCTTCTACATTGGAATTAACTTTCTGGTCGGTGAGGGAAGACGGCAGGCCGGTGGAATCTTCCAGCCAGGAAAAATCTGTCCTGCGGTAGGCGGTGATCGATAATAATCTGCCATAATCCCCCTGTCGGCTTATCCGGCTACTCAGGCCCCAGATTTTACGGTCGGTAAAACCCCGATCACTGTTAATGGCATTTCTGGCACTACCACCCAGACTTTCAAAAATATCCGTTGGCAAGGCCTTCTGTCCGGTTGGCAGGCCATCCGACCCCAGCAGACGCACTGGCACCCGGCCCACCACCGGAATACGGCCCGTACTTTCCAGATCATCCCGGCTGTAATCCCCATTCAGATCTACCTGGGTCTGATCACTTATGGCAAATATAAGTTTACCACGGCTAGACCATGTATTTTCATCATTCTGTTTGACCCCCGGCAAAAATACACTTTCCTGCCAGCCATTTCGCTTGCGCCTGTGAACCGCAAGGCGGCCCAGGATTTTATCTGACACCAGGGGGCCACTGATCACACCACGCAGGTCAAGACGGCCATAATTGCCTACGGTAGCCTCTGCCACACCAGATACTTGTTCCGTGGGGTTCTTGCTGGTGACATTGATGGCGCCGCCAATGGCATTTTTGCCGTATAACGTCCCCTGGGGCCCGCGCATAATCTCAATCTGCTCAAGATCATAAAAATTCATACTGATGGCAGTGATGCGGCCCACATAGACATCATCAATAAACATAACAATGGAATTATCCAGAGCCGCGCCGTCGTCATTAGAGCCAACGCCGCGAACGTGAATGGTGGGCTGTCCGATGCTGAAGCTAGCCACTGTCAGGCCGGGAACCCGGGTACCCATATCCTGCAATTCGTGAATACGGGCTTCGCGAATCAGGGGTGGTTTTATTACGGTCACGGCCACTGGTGCCTTCTGCATATTACTACGTCTGTGTAGTGCCGTAACGACCACTTCATCAAGGGTTGTCAGATGACCAGGATCATCTGTTTCTTCTTCCTCAGGTGAGCTTTTTATATCCGACAGTTTCAGGCTGTCAGCTTCCTGTGGCCTGAATAAATCCGGGGAAACAGAAATTGTCTTTTGGTCGATATATTTAAACCCGAGACTGGTATCTTTCAAGAGTAGCATCAATGCCTCTCTCGGATACATAAGTCCTTTCACAGCTGTGGATTTTTTACCTCTGGTGTCTGCTTTGCGCACCATCAGGGATAAATCTGCCTGCTCACCAAAATTTAATAGTGCCGTGGATAACGTCTGCGCTGAAACGTTAAAATCTTTTTTAGTTTCAACTTGGGCATGGCTAGTCAGACCTGTTCCAAAGCTGAGAACAAGACCAAGCAGCAAAATTCTGGTCATGGCACGCCAAAGTTTCAGCTTTGGAAACCATGCCCGAACAGTCTTGAATACAGGAAAAAACCCGACAAGCATTTGTCGCATTTTCTTAAACATCTCCCTAAAGTTTATTTTAGGGAACTATACAATATTTTTAATTGTTGGGATAGAGGTAGATAAGGTCTTTGGAAACAGGACGGGCTGTGACATTAAATGTGGTCTCAAGTGCCTTCAATGTGGCGCCGCGATCTTCGACTTTTAGAATAGCCACCACCTCAATATTATTCAGGGCCCGGTCGCCAATGCGGATTTCCGTCTCATAATAGCGGTTAATATCCGCGACAAGTGTAGCAAAATTTTCGCCGTTATAGATCAGCTTGCGGTCCTGCCATGCCAGCACTGCTGCACTATCCACGGTCACCGCGATATTGGCCAGGTCATCATTGCCAAGGGTGAACTTCTGACCCGGCTTCAGCGTGGCATCCAGTGACAAAGCCATAAGATTATCTTTAATACGGCCATAATCCATAACAGCCACAGAACCTTCCACAACTGTCACATCACTGGCATTACCTTTGCGGCGAATATTGAATTTGGTGCCCAGAACCCGCACAAGACCGCCACTAGTTTCCACATAAAAAGGACGGTCTTTATCTTTGGCCACCTCAAAGAAAACCTCGCCCTGCTCCAGATAGACAATTCGCCTGTCATCCTGCAGATCAATTTTCACTTTGGAATTGGTATTCATGACCAGATGTGAGCCGTCAGCCAGAAAAATATCTGCAAGTTCGCCTACTTTAGTGGAATGACTGTCCATTAGCAGAATATCGCCGTAATTAATCCCGACAAAACTCATGATCAAAAAGGCAATAGAGGCGGCAATCAGTCTGGGTGACCAGTTCCGGGGCATGGAATTATTATTAGATGCTTCAGGAGCTTTATGATCCGCCAATGAAGAATTGGATGCCTTTTCCGTTTCAATAACAGAAAGACCATCCCAAAATCCGCCAATTTGGGCGTATGCCGCCTGATGCCGTGGGCTTTGGCTTATCCAAAGTACAAAGTCGTCCGAACGTTGCTGCGATATATCATCGGCACGCATCAGTACAAACCACTCGGTGGCCTCATCCAGCAGAATATCATCTATAATCTGTTCACTCATCTTCTTTACTCTAACCCCGTTACCTATCATAAACGGTTCATATCTGAGAACCCTCAGTATTTTACTTCATTTTACGTCTTAAATGTTTAAGAGCCTGTATCATATATTTCTCCACCATACTAATGGAAATGCTCAAGGTCTCCGCTATTTCACCATATTTCATATGTTGTTCCCGGTGCATCAGGAAAGCCCGGCGGCATTTTTCAGGCAGGGTATCCAGAGCCTGATAAATCAGATCAAGCTCCTGCCGTGCCGCCACCTGCCGGTCCGGCGGGATGATGGTGCTTAAACTTGCCGCGACCTCTTCGCCACCGCTTGTCACTTCACGGATATAGCGCAGGTGATGCTGTCCCTTGCGCTGGCGGTCAATGATGATATTGGTGGCGGTACGGTAAAGATAGGCCCGGGGATTTTCCATTTCCCGAAGCCCTTCCCGTTTCATCAATTTCTGGAAAGCTTCCTGGAGCACATCATGAGCATCATCCATATTTTGAGTTTTCTGCATCAGGAATCTCAAGAATCCCTCATGATTATCCTGATACATCTGCTCAATGAATATTTTGTGTTTTTTTTCCATAAATGTCCATACTAGCCTTTACACAGCCCGCCAAAGGATAATATTTTTATTGGTGTATTACAATGGTTGATAATAATTCTACGTTTATGTAGAATTAGTGATATGTGATAAAATTAAGGAAAAATAAAATGCCTGCTCTGCCCGTTAATAATCCCATCTTGATAAACCCGATTCGGAAAATGCCAAAATCCATCGCGATCATTGGCGCAGGCACCATTGGTCCTGACATTGGATATTATCTGAAAAGTGCGCTCAAGGATTTAACTCTGGTGCTGATCGACATCAACCCACAGGCTTTAACCAAGGCAGTTGACCGAATTCATGCTTACGTGGAAAAGGGACTGAAAAGGGGCAAGCTAAGTGAACAACAGGCAGAAGCTGTACGACAGAATCTTGTGACCTCCACCGATTATGCGGCTCTGGCCGACTGTGACTGGGTGCTGGAAGCTGCCACAGAAGACCTCGGCTTAAAAAGAAAAATATTCTCTCAGATAGAGGCCAATATCCGGCCCGATGCCCTGATCACCTCCAACACCAGTTCCCTGCCGGCAGAATGGTTGTTTTCCCATCTCGACCACCCCGAACGGGCCACGGTCACTCATTTTTTTGCTCCCGCATTTCAGAATCCCGTGGTTGAGGTTATTGACTGGCATGGCACCAATCCAGGTTTAAGTGATTATCTGCGCTGGTTTTTTGGCATGACCGGCAAGGTTCCCATGATCACCACTGATGCGGTCTGTTTTATGCTCGATCGGATTTTTGATAACTGGTGCAACGAGGCCGCCCTGTTGCTGGATATTGCCAGCCCGGCACAAATTGACAGTGTGGCCATGGAGCTGGTTCATGCGGGGCCGTTTTTCGTGCTGAATTTTGCCCACGGCAACCCGATCATCGTTGAAACCAATACGGTGCAGGCGGCAGAAGAAGGCGACCATTATACTCCGGCAGCCATCTTTAACGAGGTTGACAGGTGGGACACCAACCCGCCCGGCTCGCCCGTACCCGTGGACTCAGAAATTGCAGATAAAATCCGGGACCGCCTGCTGGGGATATTATTTTCCCAAACCGTGGACATCATGGACCGCAGTATCGGCTCGGCAGCAGATTTTGATCTGGGTTGCCGTCTGGCCTTTGCTTTCAAAAAAGGCCCATTGGACCTTATGCAGGCGTTGGGCGATGAAGAAGTCATGCGTATCTTACAGAAATTCGCTGATTACAAACCGGGCATGCCCCAGCCGAAAAAATCAATTTCTGAATATCTGGATTTTTACCGCAACATTCTGGTGGATGATGTGGATGGAGCCAAGGTTATTACCCTGCGCCGACCCGAAGCCATGAACGCCCTGCATGACCAGATGACCGATGAAATTCTATCTGTCATACGGGCCTATGAAAATGACCCTGCGGTCAAAGGTTTTGTCATTACCGGTTATGGCACCCAGGCATTTTGCGCCGGAGCTGATATTGGAAAATTCCCGACCCTGTTGGGGGATAAGGCACAGAGTATTGATTATGCGGTAAGCTGCTCCCGGCTGCTGGTTCATCTGGACAGCTGTCCCAAGCCAGTTATTGCCGCGCTCAATGGTCTGGCACTGGGCGGTGGTCTGGAATTGGCCACCCGATGTCATGGGTTGGTGGCACGAGAGAATGCATGGATGCAATTGCCGGAAGTGACCCTTGGCATTGTGCCGGGTATCGGGGCCATGGTGATCCCCTACCGCCGCTGGCCTGAGGCTGCAGCGACTTTCAACCGTATGTTGACGCAGGCAGAAAAATTGACCGCAAAGCAAGCCCATAAAATTGGCATGATTGCGGAACTTGTTGCTGAACCGCAAGCGCTAATCCCCGCCGCCATCAGGCAATTGGATAAATTACAGGGATCACAACATGAAATCACTGGCGACCCTGTCCAGATTACCGGTTTTGAACCCTCTGATGGTACTTCTGTCAATGGACAGATTCTCAGCGGTGAAATCATTGGCATTATTGAAAAGGCTGTTGCTGAAGCCGCCGCTTGCTCCTCACTGGATGATGCGCTTGATGTGGGTTATGCTGCTTTTGGGGACAGTGCCTGCACCAATGCCGCCGGCGAAGGCATTTCAGCCTTTCAGGAGCGGCGCAAACCAGACTTTGAAAAAACCGGTTAGTGGGGTTTAATCCCGCCCAGAATAATATCTGAAAAATGTTCTCCAATCTGATCGAGGGATAAATCTCCGTCTGGCCGGTACCAGCTGGACAGGCTATTGCATAACCCGAGCAGGGAATAGACCAATGTTTTGATCTTAATATCGCCTCTTGCTGCTCCGGTGGCGTGGGCTGCACTGAACAGCTCCATCCAGATATTTTCATAGGCCTTGAACATATCACGCAAGTGAATGAATTTCTGCTCGACGCCGTCTTTGCTGTTCTTGCGAACCGCCATAGCCATATGTAGATAGCTTGAATTAAACTGCCGGAGATGATTTGCAATACCCAGACGGACGGTTTTCTCAAAGTCAGTTTCTTCGGCCACTATCGCCACAAAATTCTCCATAACCTTGCAAATCTCCGGCTCAATAATATCATAGAGAAGATCATATTTTCCGGGGTAATAATAATAAAGCGATTCCCGTTTGATCCCAACGGCGTCGGCAATATCCTCTAATGATGTCGCTGAAAAACCCTTGTCGGTAAAAAGCTGCCCGGCCTTTTCCAGAATCAAGTCCCGTCTTTTAAATTTCTTTGTCATCAGGCTATAAACTCAGTTTTCAGTGAAAATCATAACCGCATATATCAGTTATGGGTAGCCATATTCATCAAAGCCCCCTACAATCCGGCAAAATTTACAGTGTATCGAGGACATATTACAGTGACCGAGAATATAAGCGAGGATAAGGAAACATTTCTTGATGAGTTTATCCCCTATGTCATGTACCGGATTACCAACCGCTTGAATATGGATTTGCAGGACTGCCTGCGACCCCTGAAAATAAACGTCTCACGCTGGCGGGTTCTGTGCGCACTTCATGCCAGTGATGGCCGCAATATGAGCGAGCTTTGCAGCTTTACCATGATGGAACAATCATCGGTTAGTCGCGTCATCGACAGTATGGAGAAGGAAAAGCTCGTCACCCGGAAGCTACGGGAAAAAGACAACCGTTATGTGCTTGTTCACCTGACAAAAAAGGGCCAGGACACATTTCGCAGTGCTACAGTTCCGGCATTTTCACGGGAAGACCGGGCATTAAAAGATTTTTCTGAAGAAGACAGAAAGCAACTGTTGAAGCTGCTAAATCATATGCTGGAAAATATTCAGGGAGAATCCCGTTAATAATCCGCCCCCTGCCCAATCACGATTCCTGAAATGTCAGGGCAGGAATATTCATTTTCTGGAATCAGGCGATCCGCTAAAAGAAACTGTCATCATCTGGCATGGTGTGATTGGAACCTGCCGGGACCATGAGGAACTGGCGGCCCGGCTTAGCCACACTTATCACGTGATCTGCCCGGATTCCATCTGTTGTGGCCTGTCTGACTGGGCCCATGATAAGAAAAAAGATCCCGGTCTTGCCACCTATGCCGCCATCGCCCGTGACCTGTTGTGTCAGCTTGGCCTGACCTCTGTGCGCTGGATCGGGGCGTCCAAAGGCGGCGGTCTGGGTATTTTGCTCGGCTCAATTATGTCCGAATGCCAAATCAGTCATCTGATCCTTGATGACGTGGGGCCGGGGTTTCCTGAATGGTTGCGGCAGGCGGCCATGAAAAATATCGCCAGCCCACCCCATTTCGACAGTTTCACAAAATTTGAAACCTACCTTAAGGATGTCTTGTCCAAAGGTGGGCTAAAACTGGATGATAAAAGATGGCGCCGACTGGCTGAAACCTGGTGCCGTCAGACTGATGATGGCCAATTCACCTATCAGAATGACCCGGCACTGGCCAATCAGTTCAGCCTGCATGGTCAGGATTTTGACATCTGGAACCATTACGACCAGATCACGGCCAAGACTTTACTGATCCGGGGGGAAAAATCCATTGTTGCCGATCATGAGGTGGATATGATGAGGAAACGAGGGCCAAAATGCACAGTCCATAACCGTGACGGTGGCCATGTGGACCTACTTCATGACAAATGCCTTCAGGGTGTGATTATAAATTTTCTTAATAGCTAGTAATATATTCCGAGGTCAGGTCTGAAATTTTTGTGCAGCCCAGTAATGCCATATCACGGGTAATTTCAGACTTTAGCAGTTCAAACATCCTGTCTACTCCCGCTTCACCACCGGCGGCGAGCGCATAAAGATATGGCCGCCCGATCATTACGGCTGTCGCCCCCAGTGCCAAAGCCTTGATGACATCTGTGCCGCGCCTCACCCCGCTATCAAGCAGGATTTCCGCCCGGCCCGCCACGGCTTTGACTATTTCCGGCAACACTTCAATTGTGGACGGGGCATAGTCAAGCTGACGACCGCCATGGTTGGAGACAATAATACCACTGGCCCCGATTTCCACAGCCCGCTTGGCATCTTCTGCACTGACTATGCCCTTGATCAGAAACGGTCCGCCCCATTGCTCAATCATCCAGGCCGCATCATCCCAATTGACGGTGGGATCAAATTGTTTGGCCGCATATTCCATCAGATTGTCTCCGGTTCCGGCAGCTTGGGGAGAATCCTTCACATTGGCATTATCGAGATTGGTGGCCGTCAAATAATGGTAAAGCCAGCGCGGATGAGACAGGCCATCCAATGCAGTCTTAAAAGTCAGGGAGGCGGGAAAAGACAAACCATTACGCAAATCCCGCTCCCGGTTCCCAAAGGCTGGCAAATCCACAGTCAGGCATAAGGCGTGATAGCCGCTTTCCCGACAACGGGTCATGAATTCTTTTATTATTTCCCGGTCGCGCCAGACATAAATTTGAAACCACTTGGGGCCATTGCTCGCCTTTGCGGTGTCTTCTATGGATGTGCTGGATACGGACGACAAAGAATATATGGTCCCGGCCTTTGCCGCTGCCCGCGCCACAGCCTTCTCGCCGCTATGATGGAACATGCAGGTCTGGCCCGTGGGTGATATGAGCACCGGAAGATCAACTTTCTGACCCAGAACCGTGGTAGACAGATCAATATTACTCACATCACGCAACACACGTGGTAGCAGTTGATATTTTGAAAAACCATCCTGATTTCGCCTGAGCGTTACCTCATCATCTGAGCCGCCGTCCAGATAATCAAATACCATGCGCGGCAGACGCTTTTTCGCGATCGCCCTAAAATCGTCAATGTTATAACAAGACTCTAACTGTGACATTGCTTCCTCTTTTTCACATGAATGTACGGTACAGCATTCTGGCGGCAGCAATCAGCAAAAACCCCCCGAAAATTATGCTAAGCTGTCTTTGGCTTAAAGAATGAGCAATCTTTGCCCCCAGAGGTGCCGCAAGATACGTGGCCGGAGCCAGAATTAAAAAACCGATCACATTAACAAAACCCACACTGCCCACTGGCAGTGCCATATTGCCCTGTCCCAATATCATAAAACCAATAGTGCCCGGCACCGCAATCAGCAAACCAAAAAAAGCCGAAGTTCCTACTGCCCGATGGATGGTAACCTTAAATACGGTCAGGGTCGTCACACTTAACGCCCCGCCACCAATACCCATCATGGTGGAAACCCCGCCAATTATTGCCGGGATTATAGCGCCAGAAAAGCCACCCGGAACCCTGTCCCCCAATCTGACATTTTCCATGGGCAGGATCATTTTAATGGCAACGAACAGCGCGACAACAGCAAAGATTGCGGTCAATGCCGTGCTTTCCACCTGTGCTGCCAACCAGCTACCCAGAGTCGCACCTATAAATATAATAGGCCCCCATTGTTTAGCCAACGCAAAATCAACCGCACCCCGTCGGTGATGCGCCCGTGCAGAAGATATGGAAGTTGGAATGATGGTCGCAAGGGACGTCGCCACCGCCACATGCATGCGGATTGCCGGATCAACCCCAATGAAACCCAGAGAAAATTCCAGCACCGGCACAATAACAATGCCGCCGCCAATGCCCATCAACCCCGCCATAACTCCGGCCACCAGACCACTGGCCAGCATCAGCAGTATTAGCGGCAAATATAAATCGACAAATTCCATTGGGTGACGTTAAGGAAAAGTTACAGAAAGATCAACTGTTTAGACGTACTCACCAGCCGCATGGCCCGATGCCCAGGCCCACTGGAAATTATAGCCGCCCAATTGTCCAGTGACATCTACGACCTCGCCAATGAAATACAGGCCGCCTACCTTATTACTTTCAAATGTTTTGGATGATATTTCCCGGGTATCGAGGCCACCTCGGGTGACTTCTGCGGTTCGGAATCCTTCGGTACCATTTGGCCGGATAATCCAATCATGGATAAATTCTGCCACTTGCCCAAGTTTTTGATTGGACAGATCCGCTATTCTGCCGTCAACGCCTACCTCATCGCAGATAAACTGCGCCAGCCGCCGTACAAATCTTTGGGTCAGAATATTATGCAGCTCCTGTTTAGGTTGATTATCCCGCTGTTCCTTCAGAAATTCCAGCATGTCGCGTGCAGGCGATAGATTTATCCTGACCTCGTCACCGGGCTTCCAGTAGGATGAAATTTGTAATATGGCCGGGCCACTCAAGCCCCGGTGCGTGAATAAAATAGCCTCCGCAAATGACCTTTTACCAACCGTAACAACTGCATCATGAGATACGCCAGCCAGTGATTTCATTTTATCTAATAAATCATTCTGAAATGTGAAGGGAACTAATGCTGGTTCCGGATCAATGATGGCATGATCAAATTGCTGAGCCAGTTGATAACCAAATCCGCTTGCGCCCATTTTCGGAATTGATTTTCCGCCACAGGCAACAACCAGTGACCTGCATTTATATTTCTCATCCAGACAAAAACCATCTTCTGTTCTTTGTAAATCTTCGATTTGATAAGAAGTGATTATTTCAACCGTAGCCGACTCACATTCGTCACGCAGCATGTCAATAATCTGTTGTGACTTACCATCACAGAATAGCTGGCCCAGTTTTTTCTCGTGATAGGCAATATCATGCTTTTCCACCAATGCTATAAAATCCTGTGGACGGTAGCGGCGCAGTGCAGATACACAAAAATGAGGATTTTCAGACAGAAAATTATTCGGGCCAGTATGCAGATTTGTAAAGTTACAGCGTCCGCCACCGGAAATACGTATTTTTCCGGCAATCATCTCATTACTTTCAATGACCAGAGTCCGGCGGCCCCGCTTTCCGGCTTCTATGGCGCACATGAGCCCTGCGGCCCCCGCGCCAATAATCACTACATCATATTCTGTCACGCGATTTCTCTAAGACTTTCTTTCATGATCTTACCCATACTGTTGCGGGGCATCTCATCGACAAAATGAAAGATGCGCGGATGTTTATAACGCCCAAGCCGATCACCGAGCCAATCCAATATGTCTTCCCTGTCGAGCGCAGAATTCCCTTTCAGGATAATGAAGGCCGCGACAATTTCGCCCCAACGATCATCAGCCCGACCCACCACGGCAACTTCCAAAATATCTGAATGGCTGGCAAGCACAGCTTCCAATTCAGCGGGGTAAATATTTTCTCCGCCAGATATAATCATATCCTTTTTCCGGTCAACAAAAAAATAACGGCCCTGATCGTCCTGATAACCAATATCACCGGTATAATACCAGCCATCTTTCAGAGCGGCCGCCGTGGCACTTTTGTTGCCCCAGTAAAAGGCCATCACATTCTGTCCCTTGATCAAAATTTCTCCCGACTGGCCAATGTCGCAATCGTTGCCCTGATCATCAATGATCCTGACTTTGCATCCCTGTGCCGCATATCCCATAGACCCTTTGGTTTCAAGAACATTGCCCGCCTTTTGATAAATTGACGTGGGGCCAGTTTCGCTGGAGCCATACACCTGTATCAGCGGAACGTTTAATTCCTGCCAATAATCAATCATATCATCGGGTATGACACAGGATCCGGTTGTAAGACTACGAAGACAGGAAAAATCTATATCAGCCCATTTAGCATGGGCCCGGAGCGGGGCCATATGGGGAGGCAGGATAATCCCCAATGTTGGCTGATCTTCATTGAAAGCCTTGATAACCTGTACCACATCAAAAGCCTTATGCAAAAGAATTGTCGCTCCAATACTGAAGGCGGGTGTTGTTTGAACATTCAAGCCCCCCACATGGAACATGGGCAATATGATCAACAGCACATCTTCATGGACCATGTCATGCATATCAATACTATTTTCCGCATTGGCTTCCAGTGCCGCATGGGTGAGCACCGCCCCCTTGGGAAAGCCCGTGGTGCCAGAGGTGAATATGAGCAAAATGGGATCAGATGGATCAACGATCGGGCGGGGATCTTGGCCTTTTGCTGATGCCATTAACTGACGCAGTCCCAGCCAGCCCGGCTGGTCCATGCCGCCCCATGTTATCAGTCGGCACTCGGGCAGCTTTTCTTTTAATATTTCACAATGATCCTGATAGTCCTGTTCGACAAACAGGGCTGAGGCGGTGCAATCCATCAGCATGTGAATATGTTCCGCCGGTGTCAGCCGCCAGTTGAGCGGCACAAATATGGCCCCGATACGGGCGCAGGCGAACAATAGATACAGGGTGCGTGGATGATTTTGACCCAGAAAAGCCACCCGATCGCCTTTTTTTATATCCAGACTTTCATCAAGCATCGCGGCGGTATCTGTAATCTTCTGATTGAAAGTACCATAGCTGATCTTCTCGCCCTCAAACTGAATGGCGGTTTTTTCAGGGCAAGCTGAGGCCCACTTATCAATCCAGCCTGCTATGGTCATGTCTGATCCTCCCTATTCAGAAGCACAAAATATGGCACCCGTTTCCTGTAACTTTGCACAATCTTCTGCCCCATAGCCAGCCTCGGATAAAACCTGTGCCGTCTGCTCACCGTAACGGGGTGGAAAGCCAAGCTCCGTCACCGCGCCCTCAACATCCACCGCCATGGGCTGCATTTGAATTTCTCTGCCATCTGGTAATTGTGTCATGGTCAGCTTGCTTTTGATGGCATCAAGCCCGGCCACTTGCAGCACATCATTAATCCGGGCATGGGGAATGGTTGCCGCCATAAAATCATCCACCAATTCGTCAGTGGTATAAAGTGACGTCAGGGCACCAATATCCACATAAAGTGCCTGTCGTTCCAGATGACGACCTTCGTTGGTTTTGCGGGTTTCATTTGCCAGTGTATTAAATTTCGGGATTTCAGTCATCCGTTGCCACTGCACATCATTGCCGATCGCCACATAGATAAAGCCATCTTTTGTCGGATAGGCATTGGTGGGAATGAATTTCCGATGTTCATTGCCGCAGCGGGTAATTTCCGACTTGTCACAATCAAAATCGAGCAGGGGCAGGGTAGTGATCAGCCAGCTTGCCGCCGCTTGCAGCATGGAGACATCAATGCGTTTGCCGCGCCCGCTTTCGGCCCGCTCAGCCAGCCCAAGCATAACCCCCGCATATACCTCATCGCCTGCTTTCAGGTCCACAAGCGGAATACCGGACAGGGTCGGTGGGCCATCTTCCTGCCCCGTCACTTCCATAAAGCCCGACATGGCCTGTATCGCCGGATCATAGCCCGGCACACCCGGATAATCCGGCCCCATGGCTGAAATGCCCGCCCAGATCAGGTCAGGCTTGATGGTACGCAATGTTTCATAATCTATGCCCATTTGTTCGTAGCGTCCGGGCAGAGTATTACAACAGAAAATATCTACGTCCAGTTCGCGAATGATCTGATGCAGGGCCGCGCGGCCTTCTTCTGTTTTCAGATTGAGTGCTATGGTTTCCTTACCCACATTTGGAGCCATGAAATAGCTGCGCCGATCATCGCCGTCATCAATGATATGTTTGCCTATATAGCGGTTGGGGTCACCGGGCAAGCCGCGTCCCGAAGGGGCTGCTTCTATCCTGATCACCCGCCAGCCCAGCTGGGCAAAGCGCAAAGTCGCCGAGGGCAGGGACAGAGCCTGTTCAAGGCTCAGAACTATTTTTTGCTTCATGAATTTTTCTTTTCCCAAATGGCTCTGGCAACTTTTTCCGGGG
This sequence comes from Emcibacter sp., assembly GCA_021774875.1. GTDB lineage: Bacteria > Pseudomonadota > Alphaproteobacteria > Sphingomonadales > Emcibacteraceae > Paremcibacter. The sequence continues at coordinate 11,398 of JAJFIP010000060.1, read as the reverse complement.
TCATGGGTGGATTGAAAAAGCGTATTCCCGTGGCATTATAAACCGCATTGGCAATGGCAGGCGCGATAACTATGGTCGGCAGTTCAGCAATTCCCTTGGCCCCATATGGCCCTTCTTCGCAATCACTTTCAATGAAGTGTATGTCGAGGTCCGGCATTTCTGGCGCAGTTGGTACTTTATAATCCCGGAAATTGGGGTTTTTCAGGCGACCTTCCTCAAATATCATTTCCTCGCTAAGGGCAAAGCCAAGCCCAAAGGCCAGACCGCCTTCCATCTGGGCTTCAAGCCCCATACGGTTGATTACCCGACCCACATCCTGCGCCATGGTAACTTTTTCCACCTTCACTTCACCAGTCAGAGTATCCACCACAACTTCGGCAATATGCACCGCATGGGAATAGGCCGCTGAATGATCGGAAATATGATCGCGCCCTTCCGGCTCACTGTTAGGCTCGTAATAATCGCTGACCATGACCACATCAGGCTCAGGCTGAAAATGCATCTGGCGCAGCATTTTATCCAAGCGGGTCACTACCGCCCCATCCTTGTCTTGCACCACATAGCCGCCGCGCAGGTCCAGTTCCTCTGCGGTCACATTGGCCTGTTTTGAAGCCGCAGCCAGAATTTGTTTTTTGGCCTTGATCGCGGCACGCCGTGCGCCGTTACCGGCAATGAACGTAGTGCGGGACGCATGAACCCCTACATCCCACGGCCCTAGGTCACTGTCATTATTCACCAAGGTTACATGCTCTGGCGGCACGCCCAGTTCTTCAGCGACAATCTGACCGATAACCGCATCAATGCCCTGTCCTATTTCAGATGCGCCGGTGATCACTGTCACCCTTGCATAATCATCCATTTTCAGGATTGTGCCGCAGCCGTCCGATTTATGAATTTTAGCCCCGCCCGCATTATGAATCGAGCTTGCCAAGCCTATGCCGTGCTTGTAACGGCCTTTTTGTTCCCGCTCAGCGGCATATTTATTGAGCTTGGCCACATAATCCGATGCCTCTGCTGCCGTGGTCAGACATTCTGCTAAAGCACATTCCCGAAGGTAAGATTTTTGCGGGGTTACTTCGCCTGATTTTTGGGCATTTTTCAGACGGAATTCGATCGGGTCAAGATCATGGTCTTTGGCAAGTCGTTCGGCAAACATATCCATATGCTGGGCGGTGGCATAGGTCATCTGAACATTGCCATACCCGCGAAAAGAACCCGCATAGGAATTATTAGTATAATAGGCCTGCCCCTTGAAATCGACCACCGGAACCCGGTAATGGCCGGATGTGGTCCTCATCATGATCACCGGAACCGTAGCGCCCCATGAGGTATAGGCACCATTATCCATCACAACGTCTGCCGCTCTGAAAGTCAGAATACCGTCCGACGTGCAGCCCGAGCGCAGGTGCATGGATGCAGGCTGTCTGGTGGGGGAATTGATAAATTCCTCTTCCCGATCAAACAGAATTTTTACAGGTCGACCTGTTTTCTGAGCCAAAATAGCCGCAACAGGCTCGAAGGGATAAACATCAAGTTTTGCCCCGAATGAGCCGCCCGTTGGTGGCTGGATGACCCGAATGTCACCTGCGTCAATACCCAGAGCCGGGGCCAGATCCATCTTGTAATTATAAGGATATTGGGTCTGTGAATATATGGTCAGTTTGCCGTTATGATCAAAATCGGCAATGGCGCAGGAGGTTCCCATGCAACAATGAGTGACCAGATGGACATTGAAGACATCATCCAGAATGATGTCGGATTTTGCCTCTGCTTCGGCCAGATCACCATGTTTAAATTCAAATTTCAGGCTTTTATTATCAGGGAAATGTTCCTGAATCACAGGAGCATCTTTTTTCTGGCTGTCTTCCACGGTGAAGACACCGGGCAGGTCTTTATAGTCCACCTTGATCAATTTTATCGCTGCTGCGGCAATAGCTTCACTTTCCGCTGCCACGGCGGCCACCTCGTCGCGCTCACAACGGACTCTGTCCTTGAGCGGCGCATTATCCTTGACAAAACCCAGTCTTAATTCCGGCGTATCCTTGGCCGTGATCACCAGATGAACGCCCGCGAGATTTTCTGCCTCGGAAGTATCAATGCTGATAATTTCAGCATGGGGTCGTCCAGCGTGCAGTATTTTACCATACAGCATCTGAGGCAGAACCATATCATTGATATAACGGGTCTTGCCCATAGCTTTGGCGGGGGCGTCCGGCTTTTTGATCCTTTTGCCGATCAGACTGGTTTTTTCAATATGCTGAAAAGCGACTTGTTCACTCATGGTCTTATCCTTTCGCCCCAACAACTGCCGCAACCGCATCAAGCACCTTGGTATATCCGGTACAGCGACAGACATTGCCTTCAAGTCCCCGTTTCATTTCTTCCCTTGTGAGGTCAGGGTTTTTCTTGACCAGATAGTTGGCCTGAACGATCATTCCCGGCATACAAAACCCGCATTGCACAGCCCCATGATCAACAAAAGACTGCTGCATGGGATGGAGCATATGTCCGGTCTGCATACCCTCAATAGTCATAACCTCGCGGTCTTGCAAATCAACGGCCATCATCAGACAGCTATTGATGGTCGTGCCGTCCACTTCAATGGTGCAGGCTCCACATTCACCTTCACCGCAGGCATATTTTGTCCCCTTCATATCCAGAGCATCGCGCAACAGGTTTAGCACCGTCATATCCACAGGAACCTCGATATTGACCGGTCTGCCATTAAGGGTAAAGTCTAGTTCAGTTTTAACAGACATTGTTCAATAGCTCCTCGGTAAATACAGCGATCAGATGGTTGCGGTACCAGGTCGTCGCCCGAATATCGTCAATGGGACTGGCATCTTTTTGAGCGGCAGCGGCAGCGTTACTGATTATATCCTCAGTCAAAATCTGGCCTTCAAGTGCCACCTCTGTCGCCTTGCCACGCAAAGGCGTTGGTCCCACCGCGCCAAAAGCAACGCGCACATTTTCCAGCTTGCCGTCTTTCAAATCACCACCTATGCCCACCGTTACCGTTGATATTTCCAAAGCCGGACGGGGGCCTGACTTGCGGAATTGACCGATAAAATCAGCAGACGGTTTGTCAAATATCACGGCGACCAACAACTCATTCTCATTACGAATAGTTTTGCCCGGGCCTTTAAAAAATTTATCTAGCGGCTCGCGCCGGATTTCCATGGCACCCTCTTTCCAACTGGCAAGTTCAACGGACGCCCCCAGCACCAGTAACGGAATAATCATATCACCTGCGGGTGATGCGTTACAGATATTGCCGCCGATGGTTGCTGCATTCCTGATCTGATCACTGGCGAAGCAATTTGCTGTCTGACATAAAATATCAGCATGTTCTATGATAATGTCATTATACCATATTTCTGAAACAGTTGCCAAACAACCAATTCTGATTTCCCCGTCTGTCAGCGAAATCCGGTTAAGTTCTTCTATACGTTGAATATTCATCAGGGTCGGCTCATAGTGGCAACGGCCCTCATTTATCTGCGGGGTCAGGTCAGTGCCGCCCGCAACTATGGTCACGCCACCAGTACCCAAAGCTTCCACAGCCTCTGCTACTTCTTCTGGTGCGATGTATTTTTCAATTTCTGACATATATTCTGCTCATTCTAAAAACGAATTGGTTCTTGGTAATAGCCATAAACTTCAACCAGTTTATTGGTGATCTCGCCCACAGTGGCATAGGCCTTCACAGCTTCCACTATGGCAGGCATGACATTGCGATCAGCCAGCGCATCTGCTTTCACCTGTGCCAGGGTGCGGTCTACTTCTGCCTGATCTCGCTCGGCTTTCACCGCATTCAGGTTTTCAATCTGCTGGTCAGCATCGCGGGTATCATAGGGGTGGAACTCGACCTCATTTTCATCCTCATCAGTCTGGTAACAATTGACCCCGACCTTGGGGAAGGCACCGGACTGAATATTCTTTTGCATGTCATAGGCCTGAGCTGACACCTTGGACTGGATGATGCCTTCGGAAACCATTTTGACGATACCGCCTTCGGCTTCGACCTCGGCCATGGTGTCTTCCATTTTCTTGCGCATTTCGTTGGTCATGGTTTCCACATAATAAGAGCCAGCCAAGGGATCAACCGTCTCGCACATACCCATTTCCTGGGTAAGCATCTGCATGGTGCGCAGGGAAATGCGCTGGGCATATTCAGACGGAATGGTATAGGCCTCATCATAACAGCATAGCGCCATGGTCTGGGCACCGGACAGCGCACTTATCAGGGCATAATAGGCCCCGCGTACAATATTATTTTCCGGCTGTTCAATGGTCAGTCCGCCACCACCGCCAGCGGCAATCATTCTTAGCCACATGGATTTGGGATTTTGTGCCCCATATTCTTCCTTGATAATCTTGGCCCAAAGACTGCGTCCGGCGCGGAATTTAGCCACCTGCTCAAACAGGTTACCAAAGATATTGAAATTATAGCTGAGCCGTCCGGCGAATTCATCAATGTGAAGGCCGCGCTTTAACATATCATCCGCATAGGCCTTGGCAATACAGAAAGCATAGGCCATTTCCTGTTCCGGCGTCGCCCCGCTTTCGCGGATGTGATAGCCGCAAACACTGACCGGGCTGTATTTCGGGGCATGGCGCGCACAATATTCTATGGTATCGCCAACCAGCTTGATGGATGGCTCCACCGGGAAAATCCAGGTGCCACGGCCAATAAATTCTTTCAGAATATCATTCTGGGCGGTGCCGCGCAATTTTGCCACGTCATAGCCGCGCTTTTCCGCCATAGCCAGATACATGGCAATGAGGATCGCCGCAGAGCCATTGATGGTCAGGGACACGGTAATTTTCTCAAGGTCTATGCCGTCAAAAGCAATTTCGAAATCACGTAATGTATCAACCGCCATACCAACCCGGCCCACTTCACCTGTCGCCATTGGATCGTCGGTATCAAGTCCGGTCTGGGTCGGCAGATCGAAGGCCACATTCAGCCCCGTCTGACCATTCTCGATCAAATAATGAAAGCGTTCGTTGGTGTCTTTGGCATTGGCAAAACCGGTATATTGCCGCATGGTCCAGGGACGCTTGCGGTACATTTCTTTATGGATGCCACGGGTGAAGGGATATTCCCCGGGAAGTCCCACCATATCCACCCCGCCGGAGCTATCCACATCGGCTTGAGTGTAAAGCTCTTTAACCTCTATGCCGGATTCATTTATGATTTTATATTCGGTCATTAATTCACTCTCTATGCCAATTGCCGGTAACGGCTCTTGATGTAATCAATAATGTCGTTGAAGTGAGTTCCGGTTGGAAAAATTGCATCCAGGCCGAAGTCCTTAAGTTCCGCATGGTCCTTGGTCGGCACATTACCGCCAATGATCCACAGCTTGTCTTCCAGATCATATTCCCGCAAAAGCGGTTTCAGTTTCTCACAAAAGGGTATGTGGGATCCGGCCATACTTGACAGGCCGATAACATCCACATTCTCATTGGATGCCGCCTCGGCTATCTGACGCGGTGTTTTGCGTAGGCCCGTATAGATAACCTCAAATCCGGCATCCATCATGGCGCGAACCACCACCTTGGCCCCGTGATCGTGACCATCAAGGCCCGGCTTTCCCATAAGAACACGGATTTTATTTTCATTCATGAGCTTAACCCTTTAGCTATGGTCAGTTTCAAAATTTCACTTGTGCCGCCGCCGATCAGAGTAAAGCGCACATCCCGCAGAAATCTCTGCACCGGATATTCCATGGCAAAACCATAAGAGGCCAGAACCCGCGCCGCTTTATCACATATGGATGCTGCGGCTTCGGTGGCAAATAACTTTGCCATAGCGGCCTGTTGCAAATGAGGCTTGCCTGTCATTTTCAGCCAGGCAGCATAATGAACAATATGGGTCGCAGCCTCAAGATCAGTGGCCATTTCCGCCAGTTTTAACTGGATGGCCTGAAAGCGGTTGATGGGCTTGCCAAACTGCTTGCGCTCGGCGGCATATCTAACCGCTTCATCGAGGGCGGCTTGCGCCACACCAAGACCCATGGCCCCGGTGATGATGCGTATTTCAGCCAGAACTGTTTTCAGGTGGGTAGCTCCATCACCATATTCTTTACTCAAACGGTGACTATCGGGAATGAAGCAATCCTGAAAAGCCACTTCGGAGGTCGGTAATGCCCAGACGCCCATCTTGTCAATGGCACGGCCCACATGCAGCCCTTTAAAGTCTTTCTCCACCAGAAATATGGTCAAGGCGTTGTCGGGTCCAGCCTTGGCAAAGACGGTGAAGAAATCGGCCATCGGGGCCGCCGTCACCCACATTTTCTGACCATTAAGCAAATAACCACCATCAACTTTTTTGGCATTGGTGGTTATCCCCATCAAATCACTGCCCGCATTAGGCTCGGTCATGCAAATGGCACCGATTTTCTCACCCCTAAGGGCCGGTTTAAACAGGCGTTCCATGATGTCTTCATTGCCAAGCAGATGCAGAAAATTTGTCGCCATTAGTGATTGCATGGCAACACAACCCCCAAGCGACATAGAGCCACGGCAGACTTCCCGTAACGCCAGACACAGGGCCAGAAGATCCAGATTACTGCCGCCCACATTTTCCGGATAGCGCATGCCGAAAAACCCCAGATCGCCCAATTCACGGAACAGTTCAAAAGGATATTCGTGAGCCTCATCTATGGCTTCCGCATTTGGAATAATCCGGTCATCACAAAAACGGGCGAAAGTTTCCTTGATCAGACGGTGATCTTCTGACAGTTCAAAATCCATTGCATCTACTCCGCAACATAGCCGTAAATTTCAGCAGCTTTTTCAGGAGAAATAATTCCATCGCGAATTTCCCGGATAATCGTGGTCCGATCCCGTTCACCCGCCCGCCCGTAACCGCCGCCGCCGCCAGCTAGCTGATAATAGATGGTGTCTTTCGGCACATTTTCGATCAAATCCTTGTTATTGGGAATAACCTCTGTGCCATCGGGATAAGTCATTTTTATCAGATTCAGATTGCCACCCCCGCCGCCAAACAGGCCGAACGATGGCTCAAAATCCCCATCGCCGAAGGTTACTATCTGGGTGTCTTCAGAGCCTATTTTATAGATGGTTTCAGTACCTAGTCCGCCGCGCCATTTTCCGGCCCCGGCTGAATCCGTATAATATTCATGCTTGATCAGAGTATGGGGTGTCTGCTGTTCAAACATTTCATAATCCTGATCCAATATACCGCCGGAAGCGTCAATCATGCCGATATGATCATAGCCGTCGGTGCCGTCCATGGCGCCGGAACCGCCCTTCATGCCCATGAAGAAAATATCCACATAAGTATCATCTTTTTCCGCATCCTCACCCGTTGACAGAGAGCAGAGCAGATTATTCCAGCCTGCCGTTACCTTGCTGGGCATCACTGGTGATAATGCCCGGATGATAGCATCCGCATTGGGGGGGCAAAGATGATTGCCGAATGTGGTTGCTTTGGGATAGGAGGCATTCAAAATCTTGCCCTCAGGAATCAGGATTTCTATGGGTTCCACCATGCCCTGATTATGGGGAATATCAGGATTTACCATTTGCAGGAATGTCAGGATGGTTGCCGATGCGCTGGATGTATAGGTGCCGTTAACAAAACCGTCGGTCTGGGCGTCGGTTTCCTCATAGTCAAAAGTTATTTTTTCATCTTCAACCGTAATTTCGACCCGAATGGTAAATTCACTGCCTTCGTGGCGGCCATCGTAAAAGACCTTGCCTTCACCTTTATAGACCCCGTTGGGTACTTTACGGATTTCCGCTTCCATCATTTTCCTGGTGGCCTCAAACAGGGCCAGTTTGTGATTTTGATAACTTTCCAGACCATATTTTCCCACGAGATCCAGCATACGCCGTGCACCGATGGTACAGGCCCCCATCTGGGCTTTCATATCATGTTGCACGATGTCAAAACGGATATTGGCAAAAATCAAATTCCAGATGTCTTTGCGCAACTTGCCGCCTTCGACCACTTTGATCGGTGGAATACGCAGGGCTTCCTGCCAGACTTCGGTCGCATTGGGATTATAACCACCGGCAACATTGCCGCCAATATCGGCCTGATGGCCCTTAACCGCAGACCATGCCACTAGCTCACCCTCGAAAAAAATCGGCTTGTAAACCGCCACATCATTATTCTGGTTACCCATGGAAAAAACATCATTATGAAAAAACACATCGCCATCATTTATATCGCCGTCATAATATTCAATGATATATTTGCAAACCGGGGCCAGTGAGAATGCCAAAATGGGCAGATTTTCCATCTGTTCCAGCATATTGCCCTCAGCATCATAAAGCCCGGTGACAAAATCCTTGGCCTCACACAATATGGGTGAGCGGGTGGATTGCTGAACGGATATGCTCATTTCATCGGCTATGGACTTGAATGCACGCGCATATACGGACAATAAAATAGGGTCTATGTTGCTCATAATCTTTCTCCTTCGACTAGCGATGCCACCAAATCAGATCGGTCTTTGCGGTACAGGGTGAAAGAGCCGTATTTATCTATGACACAATTAAACATGGCGCCAACGAAGATCGCGGTTGTTACCTGTTCGATCATTGCCGGGCCTTCCACATGATTACCATGCACCATTTTATGGCCGTCATAAACCGAAACTGTGCGAAATTCTTTTTCTTCCGGCAGATAAACGCTCCGTTCGCCCTTGATGGCATAAGAACAGTCAGCATCTGATTTCGCCTCAGTACGGAAGCTGGGTTTAGCCACCTCGCCCACGGACTGCACCCGTACGTTTATGACCTCAACCGGGGCATCCGCATCATCTTCCAGTGAATAGCCAAACAAACGGTTATGCTCGGTATGAAAGGCGGACGTTATGGTGTCCCCGTCATTGTTATCTAGGTCTTCCTGAGTGACTTCCACAGAAACTTCATGATATTGACGCAGGTAACGGCAATCAAGTTTGATGATGGTGCTACGCCGCTCTTGGGGAATTTTTTCTTCCGCCAGAAGCACATTACCTTCTGCCACCAGACTGGAAATAATATCATTGAGGGCCGCCCAGTCCATGTCATCGAACCTGCTGACAAAGGTGCGGACAAAATCATGGCGCAGATCAGACATCAGCATACCTGCCGCACAAAGAATAGAGGATTCGCGGGGAATAATCTGAAATGGAATCTGCAATTCTTCACAGATCAGGCAACTATGGGTTGGCCCGGCACCGCCTGCTACCACCAACGGAAATTCACGAGGATCAAAGCCGCGCTTGATGGTAATCTCCCGAATACCCTGAGCCATATTCATGCAGGCAATACGGTACATGCCCGCCGCCGCTTCTTCTATAGTTAGCCCCATGGGTTTTGCCACATGTTCTTCAATGGCGGTGCGAGCCGCTTCCACGTCAAGTTTCATGGCCCCACCGGCAAAAAAATCCGGATCAAGGTAGCCCAGCACCAGATTGGCATCCGTGCAAGCCGGTTTTTTGCCGCCCTTGCTATAGCTCGCCGGTCCGGGGTCAGCCCCGGCACTTTCCGGCCCCATACGCAGCAGACCGCCTTCATCAAGCCAGCCAACAGAACCGCCGCCCGCGCCAATAGTATGAATACCGAGCATGGGCAGGGCCAGACGGCGGCGGTCTATTTCACCTTCGTTGACCACAACGGGGCTGCCTACCACCAGTGCGGCTTCAAAACTTGTGCCACCCATATCAACCACGATACAATTATCCTGTTCATGGGCTTTGACATATTGCAGACCCGCGCCCGGACCCGCCGCTGGGCCAGACAGTAGGGTAAGTGCAGCTTTTTCCTTGGCCGTTTCCGGGGTCATCACCCCGCCATTTGACTGCATGATCAGCAGGATACCCTTGAAATCAATATCTTGCAGACGGCCCAGAAGCTGATTGACATAGTGATTTAATATGGGGCCGATATAGCTGTTCAGGGCCGTAGTACTGACCCGCTCATAAAAGCGGATCGAGGGCAATAATTCTGACGATACGGTCAGATAGGCTTCGGGCATTAATTGCCGTACCAGTTCTGCCGCCTGTTGCTCCTGTTCGCTACTTGCAAAGCTATTCATGAAACAGATGGCAACCGCCTTGACATCTTCTTTTTTGAACAGCTCAATTGCCGACTTGACGTCATCCAGACTCAGGGGGCTGATCTCATTGCCGTGCCGGTCAAGTCTGCCACCCACGCCCTGCCGCAAATATCTCGGCACCAAAGGCACCACATTGGTACAGCGGTTATTATATTGTTCTTCCCTTATGCCGCGGCGCATTTCCAGCGCATCACGCAAACCTTCTGTAGTGATCAATCCGGTTTTGGCCCCGTTACTGGTCAGAGTGGCATTGGTGGTCACGGTGGTGCCGTGAACTATGGTATCAATGGCCCCCGCCAATTGTTGCAATGTCATGGGCGGGTCCATGCTTTCAGCAATATCAGTCAGACCATTCATGACCGCTATGGACGGATCAGACGGCGTCGACAATGTCTTGTGGATTTTTGTACCCTGACCTGCCTGATCGACAAAAAAATCAGTGAATGTCCCGCCAACATCAATGCCTATTTTCAAACTCATCACGCTTTCCTATCAGTAACCTGAATGACAATAGCCATAGCGGTATCGCCAGCGGCACAACCACTGAACAGGCCGCAGCCACCACCACTTGCGGCCAACTCCTCGATCAATTCTATCACACCGCGCAGACCCATGGGGCCTTGGGGATGGCCCCAGATCAGTGAGCAGCCAAAATTATTCATGATCATGACATCAATGCCGAATTGATCGGCAAAAAACAGATCATTCACTGCAAAGGGGTTATGGGTTTTAATGGCATCCATCTGATCTATGGCCAGACCCGCCTGCGCGAGCGCGACACGAGCTGCCGGAACCGTCGCTTTAGGCATATAGGCCAGTTCCACCCGCGCCTGACCAATGCCAAGAATTTTCACCTGAATGCTACTGTTGTGGCTCAACTCTTTCGCTTTATCCGCTGTGGCGACAATCAGGGCAGCATTACCGTCTGCCGGGTGAGTTTGACCGCCAAAGGTGATGGTGCCATCTTTCACTACGGGACGCAATCCAGCCAAGCCCTCTGCGGTCGAGGTCACAAGACCCTCATCGCCCATCAGTTGATTTGCTGTCTTTTTGAAGTTTGGCTTTGGCACATCAAAGGGCAACGTCATGAATCGCTTCTGAAAAGCCTGATCATCGGCCAGGGCGTCAGCATATTGTTCCTGCCGCCTCAGCACGACCTCATGCTGCTGTCCGGTGGTGATACCATAATCACGGGCAACATTTTCTGCCGTTGCCAGCATGGAATGACCACCGAGCGGATCATGCCCGAAATTATCCATGGTCCAGTTTTCAGTTTTGCCCGTACCACCCGGCCCCGCCGGATTTGGATAATAA
>JAJFIP010000059.1 GCA_021774875.1 Emcibacter sp. | reverse complement strand
GTATGATCCGTGCTTTAAGCATCGCTGTCGCCTTTCAGCAGTTCAATGGCCTGACCAATATCCAGCCGCCCGTCATAAAGAGCGCGGCCAGATATGGCCCCTTCCAGGGCAACATTCGCATCATCCGCTGCATTTTTAAGTTTCCTGAGGTCTTGCAGACAGGACACGCCGCCAGAGGCAATAACCGGGATTGACAAAGCGCAGGCGAGATCAATAGTGCCTGTCACATTCACCCCCGCCATCATGCCGTCCCGTTCAATATCGGTGTATATGATGGCCGATATTCCGGCATCCTCGAATTTTTTTCCCAGATCAACGGCACTCATGTCGGATGTTTCCGCCCAGCCCTCAACCGCGACCATACCATTTCTGGCATCAATGCCAACGGCTATATGGCCGGGGAAAGCTGCTGCCGCTTGCTGGACAATTTCAGGATTACGCAGGGCCACAGTGCCCAGAATAATCCGGCTCACGCCTTTGGTGATCCATGTTTCTATGGTTTTCAAGTCCCTGATACCACCGCCAAGCTGCACCGGAACATCACTTGCGCCAAGGATGGCATCAACCGCATCGCCGTTCACCGGCTTTCCGGCAAAGGCACCGTTAAGGTCCACCAGATGCAGCCACTCAGCCCCGGCAGACTGGAATTTTTTTGCCTGATCAGCCGGACTGTCATTAAATACCGTGGCCTGATTCATTTCACCCTTTAGCAGACGCACGCAGGCACCATCTTTCAGGTCTATGGCCGGGAAAAGTAACATTTAATCCAGATCCTTGGCATAATAAAAGCCTGATAAAAATTGATTATCGACACAGGCAAAACGTTTTTTCGTGCCCCATTTTTCTAGCCCTAACCATTCACAAATGGATATGGCCGCAAGCTGATCGGAACGGACCGCAATTTCAAGTGACCGACAACCATGAACGATGGCATAATCCTGAACCCGGCTGATCATTTCCTTGGCAAGACCATAATCCCGCGCCCAGGGGGCCAGAAAAAAATTGACAATCTCGGCCCGGAAAGCACCGACCTCGTTGCTGTGGGGCGGGCGGACCAACTGACAGGAGCCAGCAATCTGGCCATCCATCTTCGGTAGAAAAAGACTTCTGTCCGGCATCAGCATCACGCCTTTCCAGTAGTTTTCCATTGCTTTCTCTTCGGGTGTTGTCAGCCAGTTGAAACTCTCACCCACAGAAATAGCTTCACGGGTGACCTCGCAAAGCTGAATCAGCTCCACATTATCCAGGCTTTCCACTAGTTCCACCTCAAGTCTGGGGTTTTGCTGCTTGGTTGTATCTTCTGACATTATGTTGCTCTATTTTCTATCATTAAATTACTTATGGCCGCCAATTCAGGAAATTTCCCATCAGCTGTAGCCCCACCCGCTGACTTTTTTCCGGGTGGAACTGGGTGCCGATAATATTATCCCGCCCGATAATAGCAGACAGGCTACTGCCATAATCTGTGCGCGCCAACACATGGTCGGGGTCATGGGCCTCAAACTGATAGCTATGGACGAAATAAACATGATCCCCATCCTCAATTCCTGCTAATACAGGGTGGGATTTATGTTGCCCGGTTATCTTTATCTGGTTCCAGCCCATATGAGGCACTTTCAGATTTTCATCCTCACGGATCACCAGCGGCTTAATGGTCCCCCCGATCCAGTCCAGTCCTTTATGAACACCATGCTCATGGCCTTCACTTGCCAGCAATTGCATACCGACACAAATGCCCAGAAAAGGCCGCATTTCTTTAACTACAACCTGCTCTAGACATTCGACCATACCGTCCAAGGCCCTCAAGCCGTCAATACAACTCTGAAAAGCACCGACACCCGGCAGAATAATATGATCGGCACGCGCCACCACCTCCGGGCATGAGGTCACGACAACAGACCGATGCACACCCCTGTCCTGAAGACATCTCTCGACAGCTTTTTCAGCGGATCTCAGATTGCCCGACCCGTAATCTATTATGGCTATTGACATTATAAATCCGACTTGTCGCCGATCACACCCTTGGTCGATGGAATAGCATCTGCCTTGCGGGGATCAATTTCCAATGCCTGTCTGAGCGCGCGGGCCAGAGCCTTGTAGCTGGATTCAATGATATGGTGATTATTCTCACCATATATATTTTCCACATGCAGCGTAATTCCCGCGCCAAAAGCAAAGGCCCGAAACCATTCCTGAAATAGTTCTGTATCCATTTCACCGAGCTTTGGTTTGCTGAAATCCACTTTCCAGACCAAAAAGGGTCGCCCGGAAATATCAAGTGATGCCCGCGTGCAGGTTTCATCCATGGGAATAACCGCATTGCCGTAACGGGTAATTCCACGCAAATCACCCATGGCTTCGCGAAATGCCTGACCCAGAATGATCCCCACATCCTCAACCGTGTGATGATAATCAATATGGAGGTCGCCCTTGGCCCGGATTTTCAAATCTATGAGGCTATGGCGGGACAATTGTTCCATCATATGGTCGAAGAACCCAATCCCCGTTTC
>JAJFIP010000058.1 GCA_021774875.1 Emcibacter sp. | reverse complement strand
TTGTGGTTGAAAACATCAGGCTTTGCAGCAACCACCCGTTCCAACGCGCCCGGTTTATTGCGAAAATCAGGGGTAAGGATTTCAATGGTGGTGTTGGGTGCATGCTCGCGCAGGCATTCGATCACCTGAACAAACTGATCCGCGCCACCGTCTTCCAGATCGTCCCGGTCAACGGAAGTGATCACAATATGATTCAAGCCCATTTTACCCGCCGCTATGCCTACATTTTGTGGTTCCATAGGGTCTACGGGATTGCCTTTTCCGGTTTTTATATTGCAAAATCGGCACGCCCTTGTGCAGGTATCGCCAAGGATCATCACGGTGGCGTGTTTTTTCTGCCAGCATTCGCCAATATTGGGACAGGCCGCTTCCTCGCATACCGTATTCAGGTTCAGGTCACGCATCATTTTAAAGGTGTCCTGATAGCCTTTGGATACGGGTGCCTTTACCCTGATCCAGTCCGGTTTGCGTTTAATATTGGTCATTTAAAAATGTATTGCCTTGCCATAAGCATCCAATACTGCTTCATGCATCATTTCTGACAGCGTTGGATGGGGGAATACCGTGTGCATCAATTCCGCTTCTGTAGTTTCCAGCGTGCGGGCCACGGTATAGCCCTGTATCATTTCTGTTACTTCGGCCCCCACCATGTGAGCACCCAGCAACTCGCCCGTTTTAGCATCAAATACCGTCTTTACAAGTCCTTCCGCTTCGCCGAGGGCAATTGCCTTGCCATTACCTATGAAAGGAAAGCGGCCAACACGCACTTTGTGTCCTTTGTCCTTAGCGGCTTGTTCAGTCATGCCGACGCTGGCTACTTGCGGTCGACAGTATGTGCAGCCCGGAATATTTCCCTTGTCTATCGGGTGCAAGTCCTTGATTTCTTTATTTCCTTTATCGCGGGCTATCTTTTCAATTACGATCACGCCTTCATGACTGGCTTTATGGGCGAGCCACGGCGGGCCGGTCAGATCACCAATGGCATGGACGCCCTTGACACCCGTATGGCCCCACTCGTCAGCGATAATATGGCCGCGGTCGATCTTGATGCTATTTTCTTCGAGGCCGATATTTTCTACATTTCCGGTGATTCCTATGGCGACTATCACCCGGTCAACTTCTATTTGCTGGGCTTTGCCTTTTTTATCTTCAACGGTATAGACGACAGTATCTTTTTTCTTATCCAGTTTGGTCACGGACGCAGAAGTCAATATATTCAAACCCTGCGCCTTAAAGGATTTCAGGGCAAAGGCTGATATTTCCTCGTCTTCTACTGGCAGCACCCGGTCGAGCATTTCAACAACTGTCACTTCTGCACCAAGTTCATTATAAAAGCTGGCAAATTCAATGCCGATGGCCCCGGAGCCAATGACCAGCAGCTTTTTCGGCATAACATTGGGGACCAGCGCATGGCGGTAAGTCCAGATCAGATTACCATCGGCTTTCAGATGGGGTAATTCCCGCGCCCGTGCGCCTGTGGCAAGGATAATATCCGTGGCCGCCACATCGGCAATCTTTTTACCGTCTTTGGTGACATGCAACAAACCGGGCTTTACCAATTTTCCTTCGCCTTCAATGACAGTGATTTTGTTTTTCTTCATCAGGTGAGCTATGCCGCCACTGAGTTGGGCCGCAATGCCACGACTGCGTTTAACCACCTTGTCCAGATCAAAGCCCAAATCTTTGGCCACCAGCCCATAATCGGCCGCATGTTTCATATTATGAAAAACCTCCGCACTCCTCAGCAGGGCCTTGGTTGGTATGCATCCCCAGTTGAGGCAAATACCGCCCAGATTTTCCCGCTCAATCACCGCCGTTTTATAGCCCAGCTGTGCCGCGCGGATTGCCGCCACATAGCCACCCGGACCCCCACCAAGAACGACAATATCAAATTTTTGTTTAGTCATGAATCAGTTCTCACAGCAACATGGTTGAGGGATGTTCGAGATACGTCTTGATGGCGCCGAGCAAATTAGCCCCCACCGCCCCGTCAATTGCCCGATGATCACAGGCCAGATTTACGGACATCACCGTGGCTATGCGAATTTCATCACCAGTAATTACCGGACGTTTTTCACCACTGCCAACAGCCAGTATTGCCGCCTGAGGCGGGTTGATTACCGCCTGAAATTGCTTGATGCCCATCATGCCAAGGTTTGATATGGAGAAGGTTCCGCCCGCATAATCTTCCGGCATCAGCTTGCCATCACGGGCTTTTTTCGCCAGTTCCTTGGTTTCCTCAGAAATCTGGCGCAGGCCTTTTTGCTCGGCCCCCCTTATCACCGGTGTGACCAGACCGCCCGGTATGGCAACCGCAACCGAAATATCGGAACGACTATAGTGACGCATGACATCACCGCCGAATTGAACATTTGCGTTGGGAATCTTTTTGAGAGCCAAGGCACATGCCCGAATGATGAAATCATTGACTGATATTTTATATTCATCAGACATGCTGTTCAGTTCGGCTCTCGCCGCCAGCAGATTATCCAGCTCAATATCCACTCCAAGGTAGAAATGAGGAACGGTTTGTTTTGATTCAGTCAGGCGTTTGGCAATGGTTTTACGTATATTGCTAAGCTTGATTTCCTCATAAGGGGCATCGCCATCCGGCGACGCCACGGCGGCAGGGGCAGTTGGCTTGGCAACAGGTGCGAAACTATCCACATCCCGCTTAATCACCCGACCTCTGGGGCCAGAACCCGACACATCGGCGATATTAATATCCTTTTGAGCCGCTATCCTTCTGGCAAGCGGGGATGAGAAAACCCGGTCACCTGTTGGCGCAATAGTGGACACAGGTGCCGCGGTAACTACAGGAGCAGGTATAGTTTCCTCTTTAACTGCAACAGGGGCCGCTTTACTGCTCGAAACAGTATCCAGTGCAGAGTCATCCTCGCCTTCTTCCAGCAGAACTGCAATCAAGGTTCCCACAGCAACTTCTTCTGTACCGTCCGCAATCATAATCTTGCCAATTACACCATCATCAATACTTTCATATTCCATAGTTGCTTTATCAGTTTCAATTTCAGCAAGCATGGTGCCGCTTTCCACTACATCGCCTTCCTTAACCAGCCATTTTGCCAAGGTTCCGCTTTCCATGGTCGGGGACAATGCGGGCATAAAGATTTCTATGGCCATCAGTTGTCCCCCTGTTTGTAACAGACTTTTTTCGCGGCCTCGACCACCCTGTCATCAGTAACCACTGCAAGTTTTTCAAGATTTTCCGCATAGGGCATGGGTACGTCCACATTGGTGACCCGTATTACCGGCGCATCCAGATAATCAAAGGCATCTTCCATAAGCCGCGCCGATATTTCCGAACTGATCGAGCAACTTACCCAGCCCTCCTCGACACAGACAACCCGGTTGGTTTTCTGTACCGATGCGATCACCGTTTCCATATCCAATGGCCGCAGAGTTCGCAAGTCTATTACTTCGGCATCAATGCCCTCGTTGGCTAATTTTTCAGCGGCTTCGAGGGCAAATTTCACCCCGATGGAGTATGAGACCAGCGTCACATCAGTGCCAGAGCGCACCACTTTGGCTTTGCCCAGCGGCACGGTGTAATTCTCAATGTCCGGTACATCAAAGCTTTGGCCGTAAATCATTTCATTTTCCAGAAATATCACCGGATTTGGATTTTTAATCGCGGATTTCAGCAATCCCTTGGCATCCGCCGCACTATAGGGGGAAACCACAATCAATCCCGGCACATGGGCATACCATGAAGCATAATTCTGGCTATGTTGCGCCCCAACCCGGCTTGCGGCGCCATTAGGACCACGAAATACCATCGGGCATCTTATCTGGCCGCCAGACATATAATTTGTCTTGGCCGCAGAATTGATAATATGGTCAATGGCCTGCATGGCAAAGTTAAAGGTCATGAACTCGACAACAGGTCTAAGTCCTGCCATAGCCGCACCAACCCCAAGGCCGGCAAAGCCATGTTCGGTGATCGGGGTATCAATGACCCGCCTGTCACCAAATTCTTCATGCAATCCTTGGGTGACTTTGTAGGCCCCCTGATATTCCGCAACCTCCTCACCCATGATAAAGACATTATCATCAAGGCGCATTTCTTCTGCCATAGCGTCACGCAATGCTTCACGCACTGTTGTCAGTGTATATGTGATGCCTTCGGGAAGGTCTGTTTCCTGCACAGTCTGTATTTCCGGGGTCTCGAAGGTTGGTGCCTCAACAACGACTTCTGCTATGGTTGATGTGACTGGCGCACTAACCTCGCCAATGTCTGAGGTATCTTCACCGTCTTCCAGTATTATCCCAATAACCGTTCCCACCGCAATGCCATCGCTGCCGCCGGGGACAATGATTTTGCCAATCACGCCTTCTTCGTCGGTTTCCAGCTCCATGGTGGCTTTATCGGTTTCAATTTCAGCCAGAATATCGCCGGCAGTGACTTTATCACCCTCACCAACAGTCCATTTAGCGACGTTTCCTTCGGTCATGGTCGGCGACATGGCGGGGAGCAGAATTTCTATGGTCATGATATTTCCCTTATTCTGCTACTAACACATCAGTGTAAAGTTCAGAAGCTTCCGGTTCCGGACTTTCCTGTGCGAATTTTGCGGCTTCGGCTACAATAGCCTTAATTTCCTTGTCAATGACCTTCATGTCATCCTCACCCATGATTTTACCATCCAGCAGCCGTTGCTTGACCTGATCAATGGGATCATGCTCGGCGCGCATTTTCTGTACTTCTTCCTTGGAACGATATTTTGCCGGATCGGACATGGAATGGCCCCGATAGCGATAGGTATTCATCTCCAACAATATGGGGCCATTACCATCCCGGCACCATTTGACCGCTCTTAATGCTGCTTCTCTGACTGCAAGAACATCCATTCCATCCACGGCTTCACCCGCAATACGGAAACTCTCCCCACGGCGATGCAGCTCTATTTCGGAAGATGATCTTTTGATGGCTGTTCCCATGGCATATTGATTATTCTCAATGACAAAGATAACTGGCAGACCCCATAGTTCAGCCATATTAAAGCTTTCATATACCTGGCCCTGATTAGAGGCCCCGTCCCCGAAGTAAACCACAGAAACATTATCCGTGCCTTTGTATTTATGG
>JAJFIP010000057.1 GCA_021774875.1 Emcibacter sp. | reverse complement strand
CCCAAGACCCCTATCCACGGGTGGCGGCGTTACGGGCCATGATGAATAAATTTGGCCTTCAGCGTGTCCCCATCATTATGGCGGGCGGGGTCTGGTATCTGCGAGACTGGGCCAAGTGGATCAATAATCCTGAAATCGGGCCTGTGGCCTTTCAATATGGCACGCGTCCCTTGCTCACCAAGGAAAGCCCCATACCCCAGATATGGAAAGATGCCCTGACCAAGCTTAAAGAAGGCGATGTGCTGTTACACCGCTTCAGTCCGACCGGCTTTTATGCCTCTGCGGTGCGCAATCGTTTTTTGCGCGAACTTGAAAATCGTTCCGGGCGGCAGGTGGAATTCAGCCCTAAGCAAACCGAGGAATTTTCCGCCGAAATTCAGGCACGAAAAAGAAAATATTTTGTCAAACCGGAAGATAAGCCAAAAGCAGATATCTGGATTGATGAGGGATATTGCGAGGCCATGAAAACGCCCGACGGGACTTTAGTGTTTGTTACCCCTGATGATGCACTGGAAGTTCGTCAGGATCAGAAAGACTGTATGGGGTGTCTCAGTCAATGTAAATTTTCCAACTGGTCCCAAGACCCGGAAAAGAAATATTCCACCGGACGGGGGGCTGATCCACGCAGTTTCTGTATTCAGAAAACCCTGATGGATATAGCACACGGCGGCGTGCTGGAAAATAATCTGATGTTTGCCGGCCATTCGGCATTTAACTTTGCAACTGACCCCTTTTTCAGCAATGGATTTATCCCGACAGTCAAGGAACTGTTTGATCGCATATTGACAGGGGATTAACGATCAGAATATCAGACAGGGGTTGCTGTTCACGGATACGTTATTTTCTTATTGTGCAAAATTAACCTATTATGGTGTTAGCTAATGCAAGCTGATGGAAAAAATATGCTGGATATGGACAATGAAAGACCGTATGCGCGGGCTGTTCAGAAATTAAGACAAGTGGGATTGCGTCCTACACGCCAGCGTCTGGCCTTGGCAAAAATCCTGTTTGAGGGGCCAAATTGCCATGTGACAGCTGAAATTCTCCATACACGGGTGGAAAAAGCCAACCTCAATATATCTCTCGCCACTATTTATAACAGCCTTCATCAGTTCACCGATGTGGGGCTGTTAAAGGAAGTAGTAGTGGATTCAGGCCGGACATATTTTGATACCAACATATCTGAACACCATCATTATTTTCTGGAGGAAGAAGGCCGTTTGGAAGATATTCCTGTGGACAAGATAAATATCAATATGTTGCCGGATGTACCCGAGGGCAAGAAATTTTCAAAAGTTGATGTGATTATTCATGTGGCCGAAGAAAATTAATCCAGCGATTCCCCATCCAGCGTTCCCCAGAAATTACCCTGTCTCAGCCAGCCTTTAAAACCATCAACATTTAATTCACACCAGCCATATTGGCAGCGGCGGATTTTGCCAATGACCCCGGCCTCGGCAATAACCGCGACAGGTTGCCCCATTTCCGGCTCTTTCAATAGCGGCTGTTGCTCTGCAATGATAAGTCCGGTCCGTTTGCTGGATAGCAACGGCCCCCAAATCCAGCCTGTGGCCCCTTCCGAATCAACTATTTTACGCCAGTCTTTATATTCGGCGATAACCTTTACCGGAAGTCCGGCTTTTTTAAACACCCAGATTATGGGATATTTCCCGTCCGGCCCCGTCCTGACATTGACGATATTTTTGGCCAGTGATACATATCTGGGAACCAGGTAACCACTCTTTCCCACGCTGGTTTTTTCATTGGCGGCTACGGGAAAGAACATTAATTCAAGCATCATAAAACTGGTCATGGCAATAATTATACGACCCATGATCATTGTGTGATTTCTCCTGAATATTGATAGAGATGTTTGAATCTATTGGCTACTTCTGCTAGACATGATAATGAATGGTAAGGCGATCACAAGCCTTTTTAGATACCCAACGATAATAAAAACCGGAGTTCTGTATGACGTCCAAAAAGCCACTGGTAATCGTCACTAGAAAATTGCCTGACATTATTGAAACCCGGATGATGGAATTGTTTAATGTCCGCCTTAATCTGGATGATCACGCCTTCACGGCTGCTGAAATGGCAGATGCGGTAAAAGAGGCAGATGTTCTGGTGCCGACCGTGACCGATCGGCTGGACGCAAGAATTTTGGCTCAGGCCGGACCAGATTTGAAATTGGTCGCCAATTACGGTGCCGGTGTGGATCATATTGATCTGGCCTCTGCCCGTCAGCGCAGCATCACGGTGACCAATACGCCGGGTGTACTTACAGAGGATACCGCAGATATGACACTGGCCTTGATTCTCGCGGTGCCGCGCCGCCTGATTGAGGGGGAAAAGCTGCTGCAGAGCGGGGAATGGACTGGCTGGTCACCCACGGGTATGACCGGGTCGCGTATCTGGGGCAAGCGGCTGGGTATCATTGGTATGGGACGGATCGGACAGGCGGTGGCCCGCCGGGCCAAGGCGTTTGGACTTTCTATTCATTACCATAACCGACATCGGGCAGCTAAAGATATCGAGGATGAACTGGAAGCCACTTATTGGGAAAGTCTGGATCAGATGCTGGCCCGTATGGATATTATTTCTGTTAACTGCCCCCATACGCCCGCAACCTATCATCTATTATCAGCCAGACGGCTGAAGCTGATGCAGAAACATGCCTTTGTCATCAACACATCCCGGGGCGAAGTAATCGATGAGAATGCCCTGATCAGAATGTTGATTGCGGGCGAGTTAGCCGGGGCCGGACTGGATGTGTTTGAAAATGAACCGGCGGTAAACCCAAAACTTCTGGAAATGCCGGGTGTGGTGGCTCTACCCCACATGGGATCAGCAACCTCAGAAGGCCGCAATGACATGGGTGAAAAAGTCCTGATTAATATCAAAACTTTTGCCGATGGTCATAATCCGCCAGACCGGGTGCTGGAAGACTGGGTATAATATAGGTGGCGTACTGCCTATTTACATACAGGGCAACCCGGATCCTTGGGTAGAATAATGGTGCGACTGGTAGCACTCAATGCGTCATAGATCACCAGCTTTCCGGCAAGGCTGTCACCAAGACCCAGCAATTCCTTCAAAACCTCAACCGCCTGCATGGTGCCAAGCACGCCTGCGACCGCGCCCAATATTCCGGCCTCAGCACAATTGCCCACATCACCCGGATGGTCGGGGATGAAGCAACGGTAACAGGGTTTGTCAGAGAGGAATCCTTTAAAAGTACTGATTTGGCCGTCAAACTGGCTTAATGCCGCAGAAATAAAAGGTTTTTTCAGTTTAAGACAGACATCATTGACGATGAATCTGGTATCAAAATTATCACAGCCATCGGCTATTATGTCATATTCGGATATGATTTTTTCCGCATTTATTCCTGACAGTCGTTCGGGTATATCAATGATATTCACGTCCGGGTTTATCTGCCGGACCATATCTCCCGCGCTATCAGTTTTCATCTTTCCGATTTGGCCCGTGGTATGAAGAATCTGTCGTTGCAGATTGCTAAGGCTCACCACATCATCATCAATGACGCCGATTGTGCCGACCCCTGCCGCGGCGAGATACAGGATTAATGGACTGCCCAGCCCCCCGGCCCCAATTACCAGAACCCGGGAGGCAAGTAATTTCTGTTGTCCGGCTCCTCCCACCTGTTTCAGGATAATATGGCGGGCATATCGGTCTAGCTGATCATCATTCAGGGTCATTGGCTACATCAACCGTGATTTCCACATCCTCATATCCCCTTGGCAGGATCACAAATAAATCATTATCCAGCACCATCAGGTCATCGGAATTTTTCACTTCTTCACCATTTTTCAGGACAGAAAATTCCGTGAGACCGACAGCGCGGGCTTCGGCCAGAAGGCGTTCAGGGGTCAATTCTTCTATGGGCAGGGTGCATTCCGTGGACTGCACCCTGAGAATTACATTTCCCACTATTTTACAAACCGTCAAACATGGCAGTGGAAAGATAACGTTCGGCGAAAGAGGGGATGATCACAA
This sequence comes from Emcibacter sp., assembly GCA_021774875.1. GTDB lineage: Bacteria > Pseudomonadota > Alphaproteobacteria > Sphingomonadales > Emcibacteraceae > Paremcibacter. The sequence goes on along the minus strand of JAJFIP010000057.1, from coordinate 8,318 downwards.
CAATCTTCTTGCCCTTCATGTCATCCCGTGCGCCAAGCTCCAGTGCGGCAGCAACCGCAGCTCCCGAAGAAATACCCACCGGAATACCTTCGAGTTTTGCAATCAGACGCGCGGTTTCAAAGGAGGTTTCATTGCCGATGGTCAGCACTTCATCAATATATTCGGTGCCAAGAATTTCCGGGATAAATCCGGCACCGATGCCCTGAATCTTATGGGGGCCGGGTTGGCCACCGGACAGAATTGGGCTGTCTTCCGGCTCAACGGCGACAAAATAAAGATCGTCTTTTTTTGGTTTAAGAACGCTGGCAACCCCGGTAATAGTACCGCCGGTTCCCACACCTGAAATAATGACATCAACCTCACCACCCGTATCATTCCAGATTTCATTGGCGGTGGTTATTTCATGAATTGCCGGATTGGCAGGGTTGGCAAACTGTTGTGGCATAACCGCATTATCTGAGCTTTCCACCATTTCCTGCGCCCGGGCGATGGCACCTTTCATGCCTAGTTCCGCAGGCGAAAGTTCAAGGGTGGCCCCCAGAATCAACAGCATTTTGCGCCGTTCCAGTGACATACTTTCCGGCATCACCAGGGTCAGGTTATAGCCCTTCGCTGCACAGACATAGGCCAGCGCAATACCGGTATTACCGGATGTTGGCTCTACTATCATGGTGTCTTCTTTTATTTTACCCTGTCGTTCGAGGGCGGCAATCATGGCGGCACCGATTCGATCTTTGACCGAGGCCAGCGGATTGAAAAATTCAAGTTTCAACAAAATTTCCACATCAAGGTCACTGCCGAGCCGATTCATCCTGACCAGCGGCGTGTCGCCCAAAGTTTCAATGATATTATCGTAAATCTTACCTCTACCCTTAGTCCCTGTTTCAGTAACTGACATTTTTATCTCCTATCGTTATTTGTCGTCTGTTATCAGATGTTAAATGTGAAATTTTTTGCACAATCTGTTTCTACGCCCTCAGTCATGGCCTGCTGACATAAATCCTGCAAAGTAATATTGTTAAGTTTTTCCAGAATATTGTCATTGAGGTTTTCAATCAGAGGATTGATGACCTTTATGCCTAACGGAGACTGGGACATGGTGTCGTTATTATCTTTATAGCTGTCCATACCATTGACCACCTTCACAATCTCACCCACGGAAACCCGCCGTCTCTCCCGCGCCAGATTATAGCCACCTTTAGGGCCTCTGACACCTTTTAATATTCCGGCACGGACCAATTGCTGCATGACCTGTTCCAGATAACGCTTTGGGATTTCCTGCCTGCGCGTGATGTCCCTGCTTTGCACAGGCCCCATGCGGCCATTATAGGCCACATCAACCACCGCCTCCAAGGCATAAATCATTTTTTTAGTTAAACGAAACATCTCTTTTCTCTTTAATGCTGGCTTTTTGTCCCGGTGGAACCGAAGCCCCCCGCGCCTCTTGCAGTTTCATCAAGATTGTCGCGAACGTTCCAGGCTGTTTGCGTTACCGGGGCTATGACCATTTGGGCGATTCGCATGCCACGGGTGATGACAAAATCCTGGGCTCCGTGATTGATGAGGATCACCTTAACCTCACCCCGGTAATCGGCATCAATAGTGCCGGGACTGTTAAGAACGGTAACACCGTTTTTCCAGGCAAGGCCGCTCCGAGGTCGAACCTGGGCTTCAAACCCTTGCGGCAGGGCCATGGCAAAACCCGTAGGCACCAAAAGCCGCGCCCCCACTTTCAGGACCAGTTCCTCACCATCGTCAAGTGCCGCCATAAGATCCATGCCCGCACTATTTTGTGTTTCATATTCCGGTTGTTTAAGGCCCACCCCGTGGGGCAATTGCTGAAAGCCAACTAATGTCATTATTTAACCCTGTTTATTTGAAATGATTTTCTATTTTCCGGGCCAGCCGCTCGGCGACCTCATGCTTATGGGCGTTGTCCCAGTTTTCAGTGTCTGTCGCCGTAATCAGGCTCACCCGGTTATGATCACCGCCCATGACAGACTGGCCGTCAATGGTCGAGACATCATTAGCAACAATCCAGTCACAGCCTTTGCGGGCCAGTTTGGCTTTGGCATTGGCGGACACATTTTCGGTTTCGGCGGCAAAGCCGATCACTAGGGACGGCCTGTTATCTGTTGTCCTGGCAAGGGATTCGAGAATATCCGGATTTTCTTTAAGCTGTAAGGGTGGTAATTCCCCGTCCTGCTTTTTGATCTTTTGGGTAGCCTCTGATGCTACCCGCCAGTCAGCGACGGCGGCGACACAGATCGCTATGTCTGCGGGCAGGGCATTCTGACAGGCGGCGAGCATTTCACTGGCCGATTCAATATTTATCACAGCCATTCCCCTTGGCGCGGAAAGGCTGGTCGGGCCAGATACCAGACTCACCCTTGCCCCAAAATCGCGTAAAGCACGCGCGATGGCATAGCCCTGTTTACCCGACGAACGATTGGCAATATACCGCACCGGATCAATGGCCTCATAGGTCGGCCCCGCTGTGATAATCACATGTTTGCCCACCAGCGGCCCGGTCGGGGTAAAAAAACTCTCAAGCGCCGCCACCATATCTTCCACTTCTGCCAGCCGTCCCTCGCCCACTTCACCACAGGCCAGATCACCGCTTGAAGGCGGGATCACAAGGATGCTATCTTTTTGAAGCTGGGCAAAGTTGCGCTGGGTCGCAGCATGGTGCCACATTTGGCTGTTCATGCTGGGGGCGATCATCACTGGCTTGTCGGTGGCAAGTAAAGCGGTGGTTGCCAGATTGTCGGCGATGCCTGATACCATCTTGGCCATCATGTCGGCGGTTGCCGGAGCGACCAGAATCAGATCAGCTTCCCGGGACAGACGGATATGACCCATTTCCACTTCATCGGTGAGCGAGAATAAATCGGTATAGGTTTTTTCACCGCTTAAGGAACTGACAGACAGGGGGGTGACAAATTGTTCGCCGCCTTTGGTCAGGATCACGCGCACGGTCATACCGCGCTCTTTCACCCTGCGGATCAGGTCAAGACATTTATAGGCCGCAATGCCGCCGCCAATAATCAGCAGCAGGCGTTTGCCGTCCAGAGGGCTATGAGAATCTAAAGTCATGGGCGTAATGTAGGAATAAAAAACCGTAAAATCAAGGATACTACGAATAAATACTGTTAATTAAGCAAGTAATAGAGAATTACACTGCCGATAATGCCACCAGTAAGGCCATAGAGGAATAATTTCACAGCGCTACGGCGCATATTAAGGCCCTGCTTGTCTTGCATGGCCCGGGCCGCAGTAGCCAGCGTTTCCAGATCATCGAGAATTTTCGGGATTCGGTTGAGGGTTTCCAGCGCAGATTCGGCAAAATCGCGGATTTTGGCTTGAGGGCCCAGATTATCCCGCATCCATTTCTCGACGATCGGGCGCGAGGCTTCCCACATGTTAATCTCTGGGTACAGATCAAGGGCCACGCCCTCTACCGTAACCATTGTTTTCTGAAGCAAAATCAGCTGCGGCTGGGTCTGCATATTGAAAGTTTCGGTGGTTTCAAAAAGCTGGGCCAGTAATTTGCCCACGGAAATATCCTTGACCGGTTTGCCAGCGATGGGGGCTCCAATGGCGCGAATTGCCTGCTTGAATTTTTCCAGCGACTGATCTTCGGGCACATAACCAATATCAAAATGAGCGCGGGCAATCAGGTCATAATCCTGGACGATAAATCCATAGAGAATTTCGGCAAGACAGTGGCGGGTTTTTTTGTCGATGCGGCCCATGATACCAAAATCAATGGCGGTAATTTTATTATCGGCACAGGCAAACAGATTGCCCTGATGCAAATCAGCATGAAAAAAGCCATCATTAAGGGCTTGGGTGAGGAAACTATGAACCAGACCCTCGGCAATTTTTTGCAGATCATACCCGGCCTTGACCATATCCTGCTTTTTAGAAAAAGGGATGCCGTCCACAAGACTGGTGCAGAGTACGCGGCGGCTGGTGAGATTCCAGTCCACATCGGGAACCATATAGTCAGCATTGCCGGCATTATTATCTTTTAGCTCCGACGCCGCGGCAGCTTCATATCTGAGGTCTAGCTCCAGAGCGATGGTTTCAGAAATGGTTTCCACCACTGACGAGGGTTTCAGCCGCCGGGCCTTGGCGGAAAAACGTTCTGTAATCCGCGCCAGCCACAGGAAACTCTCAAGATCCCGGGCAAAAGCTTTTTCAATGGCGGGGCGCAGTATTTTTACTGCGACCGCCCGCCCATCCTTTGTAGTAGCCAGATGAACCTGGGCGATGGAGGCGGCGGCTACTGGATCATGGTCAAAACTTTTGAATAGTTCATCCAGAGGGCTGCCTATTTCCTGCTCAATGATGCGGATGGCTTCCTTGCCAGGGAATGGCGGGACTTTATCTTGCAATCTCATCAGGTCAAGGGCGACGTCCGGCCCGACAATATCGGGGCGAGTTGACATGGCCTGTCCGATTTTGATGAAACTTGGGCCTAGAGACTGAAAGGCTTCGACCAGATTATTTTTGGACTTGCGCAATTTCCGCAGCCGGGTCAGGGAGCGCGGCTGTTCGCCAAACAGGGACAGCAGGTCCATCAGAGCATCATGGCGTGACAGAACAAAAGCTACCCGGATCAGACGGGCCATATGACGCAGACTCTTGAACACGCTAGATATTCCACCCAGAGTGCAGGGCAACAACACCGCCTGACATATTGCGGTAGGTCACCCGTCCGAAACCGGCTTCCTCAATGAACGCTTTAAATTTATCCTGTGAGGGGAACTGGCGAATACTTTCCACCAGATATTGATAGGATTCTTTGTCCCCGGTAATCATTTCACCAATATGGGGCAGCAGGTGAAAACTATAACTGTCATATATTTTGTCAAAAATGGGCAGATCAACCTTACTGAATTCGAGGCACAGAAACCGCCCGCCCGGTTTCAGCACCCGGCGGGCTTCGGCCAGTGCCTTGTCAATATTGGTGACATTACGGATACCAAAGGCGATCGTATAGGCATCAAAGCTGTTATCGGGAAAAGACAGACATTCCCCATTGCCGCAGACCCATTCGATATTATTCAGGATTCCCCGGTCTATGGCCCGGTCCCGCCCCACATCCAGCATACTGGCGTTAATATCACATACCGTGACTTGTGCCGGGTCAGCGTCTTTGCTTTTACGTTCATTAGCCGCGTCCAGAAACCGAAAGGCGATGTCACCTGTGCCGCCGGCCATATCCAGCAATTTCATACCCGGCTCTGGCCGCAGGACACGGATCATGTCATTTTTCCACAAGCGATGCAGGCCTGCGCTCATGACATCATTCATGACATCATATTTTTGGGCAACACTATCAAACACATTACGGACCAGCCCTTGTTTGGAGTCCTTTTCGACGGTCCTGAAACCAAAATGGGTTGTATCGCCCGTGTCTTTTTGTTTGTTTTCCGCTATCATGGTGCGGAACATAAACCACAAGACCATGCTGTGCCAGTATTTTCTCAATGACCGAAGCCCATATGGGCTGAGGCAAGGCCGACTGGCCGTCCGAGTTAATACGAGGAGGGGGAGCGCCCACGGCGCGGGGGAGTTAACCCCCATCAACCAAAAAAGAGAACCAGACACAATGCCAGAGCTTCCAGAAGTTGAAACCGTGAAAAGAGGCATCATTCCCCTGCTGGAAGGCCGCCGTTTTTTTCGGGTCATCCAGCGACGGGACAAACTGCGCATCCCCCTGCCGGATAATTTTTCAGAGCGGCTGACGGGGCGCAGGGTTGAACGGATTACCCGCCGGGCAAAATATCTGCTGGTTCATCTGGATGACCATGAAATACTGATCTGTCATCTGGGCATGTCAGGTAAAATGACTTTGGTTGCTGCCAAAGATCGGCTAACGCCCGATATATTTGCCAAGCACGATCATATTATTCTGGAAACGGACCATCATGATTTGATTATATTTAATGATCCACGCCGATTTGGTTTAATGACATTATGCCGGGCAGATGAGCTGGATCAGCACCCGTTGTTCCGGCATATGGGGCCAGAGCCTCTGGGCAATGAATTTCATGCTGAATACCTGCTGCAAAAGATGGAGAAACGTCGTTCGCCGATAAAAACGGCCCTGCTGGATCAGCGAGTCGTTGTTGGTCTTGGTAATATTTATGTCTGTGAAGCCCTGTTTCTGGCGGGTATTTCACCGGAAAAAAAAGCCCTTGATCTTGGGCCGAGCGAAATGGAAAAATTGGTCCCGATCATCAGGGATGTGCTCCTGCGGGCCATCGAAGCCGGAGGCTCAACCATAAAGGATTACGCGCATCTGGGCGGGGAATTGGGATATTTTCAGCAAGAACTAAAAGTTTACGGGCGCGAGGGTAAAGCCTGCCCGAATACCACTTGTGAGGGCGAAATTGACCGCATCATCCAAAGTAATCGCTCGACATTTTATTGTCCATCCTGCCAGGATTAGTTATTCTCGCCTCATGTTACAGATAAAAATTGCTTTATCGTTACTGCTGATCCTGTTTTTTTGGGGAAGGCTGTATGCAGATCCCGCCCAGACCCCGTTGTTGTCTGATCTGGATATTCCACTGATGCAGGGCTTTCAGGAAGAGGACGGCAGCCGGGTGGTATTTGACACGCCTGAGGGCCGGATTATTGAAGTCCGGGCGTCCGGTCCCCATAATATGGCAATGGTCGTTGACTATTATAATGTGGTTTTGCCGTCTTTGTCCTGGATGGGAATGACAGAAAAAGCACAAAACTGTAATGGCGCATCCACGGCCTGTATTATGGCGCGGCGGGGCGGGGAGATACTGACCCTGAAAATAACGGAAATAAAACAGCCCACACAGAAAACTATCATTTACTTTTCGGTCAATCCCGAATAAATACAGAGCCGCATCATATTCTTGCGGTGATATAGTGAATTCAAGGAGAAAATATATGTCCTATAAGATGATTTTGGTTGATAGCGATGAGCCGGTGGGCCTGATCACATTGAACCGGCCCGAGGCTATGAATGCCTTGAATGGGCAGCTTATGGACGAAATGACCCAGGCTCTTGGTGCTTTTGAGGCGGACGAAAACATCCGCTGCATCGTGATCACCGGAAGCACCAAGGCCTTTGCCGCCGGGGCAGACATCAAGGAAATGCAGTCCATGAATTATATGGATGCCTATATGAATGACTTTATTACCGCCAACTGGGAAGAAGCCTCACGCAGTCGCAAGCCCGTCATCGCGGCGGTAGCCGGATATGCCCTTGGCGGCGGTTGCGAGCTTGCCATGATGTGTGATTTTATTCTGGCGGCGGATAATGCCAAATTTGGCCAACCTGAAATAAAGCTGGGCGTTATTCCGGGTGCCGGGGGAACCCAGCGGCTTACCCGCTTTGTCGGCAAGTCAAAAGCTATGGAAATGATATTGACGGGCCGGATGATGGATGCGGAAGAAGCCGAACGTTCCGGCCTTGTCAGTCGTGTGGTTCCAGTCGATGATCTTCTGGATGAGGCCCTTAAGGTCGCCCGCAAGATTGCTGACCTTTCCCTGCCGTCAGTGATGATTGCCAAGGAATGTGTCAATAAGGCCTATGAAACCACCCTTGCTGAAGGGGTCATGTTTGAACGGCGGGTTTTCCATTCCCTGTTTGCCACCGAGGATCAGACAGAAGGCATGGCGGCCTTTGCCGAAAAAAGAACGGCAAAATTCAAGCATAAATAAACGGCTGTTGCTGCAAAGACTGTTCTTTAGGAAAATATCTTGAAAAGCGGCCTTGACCAATGTGTCTGGCATGTTTATAAGCCAGCACTTGAAATTGGATCAAAGAAATTTAAAGTCCCGGCTGGTCCTGAAGACAGAATTCAGTTGAGAGCAGGGACTTTATGTAAAGAAAGACAGGTTATCTGATGGCTAATATATTACAGGCCAAGAAAAGAATACGCGCCAACGCACGGCGTGCAGAAGTGAATAAATCCCGCAAAAGCCGGATTCGCACATTCGTCAAACAAGTTGAACTGGCTGTGGAAAGCGGCAATGCCGAAGAAGCCCGTTTGGCCCTTAAGCAAGCCCAGCCAGAACTGATGCGCGGCGTGACGAAAGGCGTTCTGCATAAAAAAACCGCATCCCGAAAAGTTTCCCGTCTGGCGAAACGGGTGAAGGCGCTTTCTGCTTCTGTCTGAGTTTTCCGAGTCGCCTGAACAAATCCGGCGAGTCCCCCATAATATGCACGTCAAAAAGCTGAACTGTGACCAGTTCGGCTTTTTTTGGTGAAAAATTACCTGTAGACTGAGGGGATTCCCGAACACTTCAGATGACAGGGGAAG
>JAJFIP010000056.1 GCA_021774875.1 Emcibacter sp. | reverse complement strand
CTTCAGGTCGAGCATCCGGTGACCGAATTGATAACGGGTATTGATCTGGTGGAACAGATGATCAGGGTGGTCAGTGGCGAAAAGCTTGCCATGATACAGGATGACATCAAACTCACCGGATGGGCTATGGAAACAAGGGTTTATGCCGAAGACCCCTTGCGTGGATTTCTGCCGTCCATAGGGCGGGTGGTAAAATATTCACCGCCCGAAGAAAGCGATAATGTGCGAGTCGATACCGGCATTTATGAAGGCAGTGAGATCAGCATGTATTATGATCCGATGATCGCCAAACTGATTACCTATGGTGACACTCGAGATCAGGCGATTGAGCATATGAGACAAGCTCTTGACCACTATTATATCCGGGGTGTAGGCCATAATATTGCATTCCTCGCCGATGTTCTGAACAGCAAACGCTTTCAGTCCGGTGACATTACCACCAATTATATTGCTGAGGAATATGCAGAAGGTTTTAATGGTGGTGCGCTGACCGATGAAACCAAAAAAATAATGATCGCTGTAGCCCAAACCGTGCATTCTTTTGAAATGGGCCGCCAATCCCATATTTCGGGCAAGATGAATGAGTCAGCGCCGGATTATAAGGATAGCTGGGTAATTACCATTGCTGGTGAGGATTATCAGTCAACATTCTTTGCTACCGAAGACGGTTGCGCGGTTCTGTGTAATGATGAAACCCATACTATTTTGAGTGAATGGCTTCCCGGGAATCCATTATTTGAAGGCAATGTTAATGGCAATAATATCTGTGCCCAAATTGATAAATTACTTGATGGTTATCTTGTAACCACAAACGGTGCAACGGAAAAAGTATTTGTCCGCCCCCCTAGAGAAGCAGAACTTGCTGCCTTGATGCCGGAAAAAATGCCACCTGACATGTCTGCCTTCCTGCTCTGTCCCATGCCGGGTCTTATTGTTTCCCTCGATGTGGCTGAGGGTGAGGAAGTTAAGGCGGGCCAGTCTCTCTGCGTGGTAGAGGCCATGAAAATGGAAAATATTCTCAGGGCCGAAAAAGACGCAACTATCAAAAAAATATCTGCCAAGGCCGGAGACAATCTTGCAGTTGATGAGGTGATTATAGAATTTGAATAAAGCTGTCAGACTTATTATTTCGGGGCGTGTGCAGGGGGTGTGGTTCCGGGGCTGGACTGTGGATCAGGCCACCGCTCTTGGGCTTGATGGTTGGGTCCGCAACCGGGCTGATGGTAATGTGGAAGCCTTAATCGTGGGGCCAGAAGCATCCGTAGATCACATGATAGAGCATTGCTGGCATGGCCCGGGCATGGCTAATGTGAACAATATTGAGATTCAACCGGCACTTGGGATTACCCCTAAAGGCTTCACTCAAAAACCTACTGTTGATATTGAAAAGCGGCGCGGTCACTAATCTTCAAAAATGGTCGCCCATTTATGTTTCAGTACCGCATCAACATCCTGCATAGTCACTGGAATCCCCAGATCAACCAGCGATGTCACCCCATGTTCAGCAATGCCGCAGGGGATAATGCCACTGTAATGTTCCAGATCCGGCTCCACATTAATGCAGATACCATGAAAGCTAACCCACTTGCGTACCCGGACCCCGATGGCAGCGATTTTCTCCTCAGTCCCATTATCTCTTGTTACCCAAACCCCGATCCGCCCCGTGCGTCTTTCGGCAATGACGTTAAATTCAGCTAGGGTATCAATGATCCATTGTTCAAGCTGAAACACATATTTACGCACGTCGCGCCCGCGTTTTTTCAGGTCGAGCATCACATAAACCACCCTCTGTCCCGGTCCGTGGTAGGTATATTGTCCACCTCTGCCAGTTTTATAAACAGGGAAGCGATCAGGGGAGACAAGATCCTGCAAATCTGCTGAGGTTCCGGCGGTATATAGTGGGGGATGTTGCAGGAACCAGACAAGTTCTGCCGCCGTGCCATCATAAATATCTGCAACTCGTTGTTCCATGAATTCCACGGCATCTTCATACGGCGTCATGGCGTTGGTGAATTTCCATTCCAGAGGCAAAGGCATTTTTTCAGCTTTATTCATGGTTTCCCTGTTAACGTCATCGTAACTATGTTATTTCATTATTCTAAGGTATATCCATTTTTACGGCTCAGAATAAGGATAAAAATAAAAAATGTCTCAGGCAATTGATGATGTAAACGTAGAATTAACAGTTGTGCTCAGCCAGACCATGATGCCAATCCGGCAATTATTGAAACTGGGACGTGGAGCGGTCATCGAACTGGACGGCCCCCAGGACCAGCCGGTCAAGATTTATGCCAATGGAGAATTGATTGCCAAGGGGGAAATCATGGTTGCCGGGGAAAATGTAGCGGTTAATATCCTCAAAAGCGTTAAAAGTTATCAGCGTAATTAATACATATATTTAGTGTAGTATAAATAAATATACACTCAAATCTTGATTTATTGTCTTATCATCCCTAAATTACTGTTGAACAGTGATGAAAGTGATGGATATGCCATTGGCACAGCAAAAAATCGAAAACAATCCTACTAATAGAGATTATGAGTCTCTATTGGCTGATTATGGCGATTTGGATAGTCTCGACCTGCTGGATGTTATGATTAACAGGGAATTTAGGGATAATATTGCCCTTGTGTCCTCTTTCGGCTCTGAATCCATCGTACTGCTTGATATGGTCGCACAGGTCAATCCGGCAACACCAGTAATATTCCTCAATACCCAGAAATTATTTGGCGAAACTGTGCGTTACCGTGACGAGGTGGCACAAAAACTGGGACTTACCAATATCATAACCGTAAAGCCGGACCCGGAAAATGTCGCGGCTGAGGATAAAAACGGGCTGCTATGGACCAGAGATACAGATGCCTGTTGTGATCTGCGCAAGGTCAGACCATTGGCGTTGGCCATGAATGAATATGATGCCTGGATTACAGGCCGTAAAAGATTTCAGACCACAGACCGGGGTAATATTCCTCTTATTGAACAGGATGGCTCCAAGATCAAGATCAATCCACTGGCCCACTGGAATCAGGCTGAACTAGATCAGATTATTGAAAATAAAGGTCTGCCCAGGCATCCGCTGATTGAACAGGGCTATCCTTCCATTGGCTGTATGCCGTGTACTAATCGGGTGGAAGTAGGGCAGGACAGGCGCATGGGCCGCTGGTCCGGGCAAGACAAGACCGAATGCGGTATCCACTTTGGTGAAAATATATAAGCCTTGGTGAGTTTTGCCCTTGCTATATCTGCTATGGTTTGTTACTCCACCGTCAGTCAGAAGCTGATAAGAGTTTTTGATGCCAATTCGATTTAATGTGCGGCCGTGGCGGAATTGGTAGACGCGCAGCGTTGAGGTCGCTGTGGGATAATATCCCGTGGAAGTTCGAGTCTTCTCGGCCGCACCAAGTTTACTGTAAGTCTTAGTATATTGACCAAACTATCTCCTTGTCTTATGATTTGAATATAAACAGTTAGGGGGACACGATGAAGCAAGCAATCCTTAGAACGTTTGGCATTATTGGAGCATTGGTATTTATACCATTGTTTTTACTTACCTTTTCTGATCCGCAATCCATTGAGCGGGTTGGTAAGTCCTTCATTGAATGGAAGCTGACGTCTGAGACTGAAAAAAAGATTGATGCAATACATATTCCAACCTCTACTAAATTTGGTGCTTTTTTGAACAAAAAGGCAGGTACCAAACTAGAAGAGTTGAAACAACAGTTAAAAGATGAAATTCCCGTAATTATCGCAACGCAAATTGCCAAAATGAGCGACTTGAGTTGCGAATGTCGAGCAAAGTGGAAGCATTGGTTGGCAAACTCTCTCAAAATACAAATATCAACAATTGAAAAGACCAAGGTTAAGGTTGCGGAGTTTAGTCAGGCAAAATATATGGAAATTGTGACAAAACTTACCCGTGACGTCCGTATTTTTCTAGGAGTCAACAGCCTTACTTTTTTGCTCCTCCTTTTGGTGTCATTTCTAAAGCCAAATGCCATCTTTCATATGTTTGTACCGGGAGTATTATTACTACTCTCTACCATATTTTGCTCATATTTTTACATCTTTGAACAGAACTGGTTTTTCACTATTTTATATGATGATTATATGGGATTTGCCTATTTGGGGTATCTCACACTTACATTTTCCCTACTCTGTGACATCACATTTAACAGAGGACGAATAACAACAGATATAATGAACAGCATAGGCTCAGCATTAGGTCAGGTATTTAGTTTCTCACCCTGCTAGAGTATGCGGAGATAATCTTTTTTCCAGATCAGTCCTTGTAAACCTTGCCGCCCTTCATGACGAAATCAACATCGAGCAATTCCTTGATATCCTTGAGGGGGGAGCCACTCACGGCAATGATGTCGGCATATTTTCCACCCTCAATAGTGCCAATAGAGTCCGTCATATCAAGCAAATCTGCAGAACTAATGGTTGCCGACTTGATGACATTCATTTCCGACATGCCAGCCTCAACCATAAGCACTGCTTCATCAGCATTAGTACCATGTATAGAAACACCACTGTCGGTGCCATAAGCGACCTTGACACCCGATTTGGCGATCTTGCCGAAGTTGCTCAACATATGAGTACCGACCCGAATGGCTTTTTTCTTGATTGCCTCACTCAAAAAATCAGATTCTTCTGCGGCCCGCTTGACGGTAGCCCCGGCGAGCAAAGTGGGAACCAGATAAGCACCGGTTTTCTTGAATAGTTTTATGGCTTTTGGCCCGGTATAGGTGCCATGCTCGATACTGGCGACACCGGCTTCAAGGGCGGCAATGATGCCGTCTTCTTCATGGGCGTGTGAAGCAACTTTGCGGCCCATGCGTTTGGCGGCCAGAACCACTTCTCTAAGTTCATCCATTTCCATCTGCTGGCCGGTGCCGGTTGCCCGGTCAGTCATGACACCACCTGTTGAGGTAATCTTGATCAGATCAGCGCCATATTTGATGGTGTTACGGGCAGCACGCCGACAATCGTAGGGGCCATTACAGACGTTTGGCGACGTCCAGGCGGTCATCAAATCCGGTTTAACACCGCTAATATCCGCATGGCCGCCAGTTATACCAACGCCGCCTGCTGCAATGATGCGTGGACCATCTATCCAGCCATTTTTAATGGCATCGCGCATGGCGTACAT
>JAJFIP010000055.1 GCA_021774875.1 Emcibacter sp. | reverse complement strand
AGTGGCGACAAGGGCAACCATGCCAATATTGGCTTGATCGCTCGCAGGGCGGAATTTGCCCCCTATTTAAAAGCACAGGTCAACGCAGGTTTAATCAGCGAATTTTTTAAACATTATCTTGAAGGTTCCGTCACGGGTTATGACCTGCCCGGCATGAATGCGGTTAATTTCCTGCTGGAAGATGTTCTGGGCGGCGGCGGTTCAGCGTCTCTGCGTTATGATCCGCAGGCAAAAACCTATGCCCAGATGCTGTTGGAAATTCCGGTTTTAGTTCCGGTAAAATGGCTGGCAAAAGGAGGTTATCTGGAAAATTATGACAATTAAAAAAATACTGATTGCCAATCGCGGTGAGATTGCTGTGAGAATTTTAACGACTCTCAAGCGTTTGGGACTTGAAAGTGTGATTGTTTATCACGGCGTTGATGCCAACACGCCCGCCGTTCGCATGGCTGATGAAAACATAGAGCTTATGGGGGATCATCCCGTCTCTGCTTATCTTGATATGGATCAAATCATAAATGCCTGCAAGGATACGGGTGCTGACGCCGTGCATCCGGGTTTTGGTTTTTTATCTGAAAATGCAGAATTCGCCGCCCGGCTGGAAAAGGAAAAGATCACTTTTATCGGGCCAACAGCAGAAGTGATTAACCTCATGGGCAACAAGGTCCGCGCGCGGGATTTTTGTCTTGAGCATGGCTTTCCCCTAGCCCCGTCTGCAACAGATGACGGTGATGAAACAGAGTTCATAGCCAAAGCCCGCGAGATTGGCGTGCCACTACTGATCAAGGCGGCGGCGGGTGGCGGTGGCAAAGGTATGCAAATCGTCCGCGACCTTGGGGAACTGGAACATGCCATCAATCTGGCCCGTAAGGAAGCCCTGCGATCCTTTGGCAACAGTCTGGTATATGCTGAACGCTACGTAGATAATGCCCGCCATATTGAAGTTCAGATTTTAGCCGACAAGCATGGCAATATTATCCATCTGGGCGAGCGCGAATGCTCAATCCAAAGACGATTCCAGAAAATCATCGAAGAGGCCCCCTCTGCGACATTAAAACCTGCACAACAGAAAAAAATCTGTCAGACCGCGGTGGAAATTGCTGCCAAGGCCGACTATGTGAATGCGGGAACCGTTGAATTTATCCAAGCACCAGATGGCAGCTTTTATTTCCTTGAAATGAACACCCGCATACAGGTTGAGCATCCCGTGACCGAGATGATTACGGGCTTTGATCTGGTCGAACAACAGATCAGGGTAGCTAATGGTGAAAAGCTTAACAATAGGCAATCTGATGTCACATTCGACGGTCACGCCCTTGAAGTGCGCCTCTACGCCGAAGATGCCGACAATGATTTTGCCCCCGCTATTGGTCGACTGTTGAAATATGACCTGCCCGACGATCTGGCCCGAATCGAAAATGGCTATGTTGAGGGTCAACAGGTAACAAGTGCCTTTGACCCCATGCTGGCGAAAATCATAACTCACGGTAAGAACCGGGTGGAAGCCATCAAAAATATGATTGAAGCACTTAGAAGTTCGGTCATTCTGGGGGTAACAACCAATCGTGACTTTCTTCTTCGTCTGCTGAAACACCCATCTTTTGCCAACGGCGATACCCATACCAGCTTTATTGATGAACATGCTGACAGCTTACAACAGCCGTCCCTGACTGAGGAAGAACGGCTAATATTACTGGGCATCACTGCCCTGATGAGTCGTGATATTAATGATAAATCCACTGAAACGAGGCAACCACATATGGCTATCGGAAATTGGAGAAATCTATGAGATATGACATTCTTCTCGGCGGTGAAACCCATGCTGTCGCCATGACCAACAGGCCGGACGGGCGGTTTATAACCGTGGATGATGGCACAGCAATGGCCCTAAGTTCACAGAATTCAGGCAAGGACCGCTATCAGTTTCAGATTGGCGATCTCAACGCAGAGGCAGAAGTGGTTACCAAAGGTGAAGATGTCTTTGTGGAAGCCTTTGGCCGTATCTTTGCACTGAAAGTTCTTGATCCTGTGGAACAGGCCCATGAAACCTCAGAAGCCGGTGATCTGAGTGTTAAAGCCCCCATGCCCGGTGTTGTCGTGGAGGTTCATGTGAGCATAGATGATGTGGTGGAAGCCAACCAGCCTTTGCTGACCATTGAAAGTATGAAGCTGCTGACCATAATCCGCGCCACTGGAGCAGGCCGGATCGAGTGCATAAATTATAACAGCGGGGAAACTTTCAACAAAGGTGTTATACTTGTCGTGGTGCATCAGGAGGAGGAAGAAAATGCGTAGAATTCATTCCAGCATAGATACCAACTCTGCGCAATATCTGGCCTATCGGCGCCACAACGAGGCCCTTGTTGCAGAATTCAGGCAAAAAGACCATGACGCCAAGAACAAACGTCCGCAAAAAGATATTGACCGTCTAAAACGACAGAACAAAATGCTGCCCGGCCAGAGGATCGATTTGCTGCTCGACCCCGGCACACCGTTCATGGAATTGTCATCACTGGCGGCAAATGAATCCAGAAATGGAGAGACGCCGGGCGCAAGTATCATTGCGGGCATAGGCATTGTAAGCGGGCGCGAAGTGTTAATAATCGCCGGTGACAGTTCTGTCAAAGGCGGGGCATGGTATCCTCTTTCGGTGAAAAAAACCGTGCGCGTGCTTGATATTGCCATAGAAAACAAACTGCCTGTGGTCCATCTGGTTGATAGTGCCGGGGCCTTCCTGCCCCTGCAATCAGAGATTTTTGCCGACAAATATATGGGCGGGCGGGTGTTCAGAAATCAATGCAAACTAAGTGCCCTGGGCGTCGAACAGGTTGCGGTTGCCCTTGGCCATTGTACGGCGGGGGGGGCTTACGTTCCGACCCTGTGTGATTATTCAATCATTGTGCGCGGCACCGGGGCAGTTTTCCTGGGCGGGCCACCATTGGTCAAGGCGGCAACGGGGGAAGAGGTTACAGTTGATGATCTGGGTGGTGCCGATGTCCATACCACCATCAGTGGCACGGCGGATTATGCGGTAAATAGCGAAGAAGAAGGCATCGCACTGGCCCGCGAAATTGTCGGCACATTCCGCAAGGTTGAAAAGGCCAAAATTAATATGCAGGAAATTGAAGAACCCTATTACGACCCGCAAGAGATATTAGGCATCATTCCTGACGATGTTAAAAAGCAGTTTGATGTGAGGGAGATCATTGCCCGCATAGTCGATGGTAGCCGTTTTCATGAATTCAAGCCCGATTACGGTGAAACAATTATCTGTGGTTTTGCCTATATAATGGGCTTCAAGGTTGGCATCCTTGGCAATAACGGAATCTTGTTTTGTGACAGCTCAAAAAAAGCCACCCAATTCATGAATCTGTGCAACAGGTCACGCACACCAGTGGTTTTTCTGCAAAATATCACCGGTTTTATGATCGGCAAGGATTACGAACATGAGGGCATTTCAAAGGACGGAGCCAAGATGGTCATGATGCAGGCCAATCTGGATGTACCCAAATTTACTATCATGATGAATGGCTCATACGGGGCGGGAAATTATGGCATGTGTGGCCGCGCCTATGACGCGCGTTTTCTGTTTTCATG
>JAJFIP010000054.1 GCA_021774875.1 Emcibacter sp. | reverse complement strand
GGGGTGAGGCCAATTTGCTTGCCACCCTTTTCTGATTTTACAAGAGAACCACCGACAACCTGTTCCAGTCTTCTGACATGATTAGTGACAGATTGATAGGACACGCCGAGATTTCTAGCTGCAGCGGAATAGGAACCGAGTTGTGCAACATGGTAAAAGGTCTGTACGAGATTAAGGCTTACATCCATGAATTAAATACCTGATAATATTTAATATTTCACATTTGAAAATACCATTTTGTTGAAATATGGTCAAATCAATAGTGTGAAACATGTACAAAATCTTGGGCATTCGTTGCCTAATCATTTGTATCGACTTAAGTGCCAAGGAGCGTTTTATTAAGTAGTAGTTCGCAAAAACAGATATGTACATAGGGTAAATCTAAAACATAAAAGTTGGGAACTTTTCTTAGAAAATGTTACTATTTAAGGAGGATTTTTAATGAGTAAATATCACAGAATAATAAGCCGAACACTATTGATGTCTACGACAGGTTTGTTCATGTCGATATCACCAATAGTTGTTATGGCAGCCGATGAAGATGCGGCTGAAGACGCGGCTTTGGAAGAAATTGTTACTTTGGGGACCCGTCGACAAGCAAGATCATCTTCGGATACACCCGCCCCAGTTGATGTTTTCTCAGGCGATCAGCTTACCAGTCAGGGCGGCACTAACTTGACTGACATGTTGAGTACAATTATGCCGTCTTATAATGTGGGAACTCAGCCAAACAGTGGTACGGGAACATCAATCCGGTCGGCAAATCTACGCGGGTTATCCCCAGACCATACATTAATACTTGTTAATGGCAAAAGACGCCATCGGGCTGCTATTGTGCGTACCGCGTCTGCGTCTGCCGGTTTGGATGCGGGGTCTCAGGGCGCTGATATAACTGCCATTCCAGCAATCGCATTGAAACAAGTCGAAGTGTTGCGCGATGGTGCTGCGGCACAATATGGTTCTGATGCCATTGCAGGCGTGATTAACTTTGGCCTTCGGGACAATACTGACGGTGGTACTATTGAAGCCAGTTACGGCAGCTTTTACGAAGGCGATGGTGATACATGGCAAATCGCGGCGACTTATGGTATGCCACTAGGTGAAAATGGTCACCTGAATATCAGTGCTGAATTTGGTAATACCGAAGGCACAAGTCGCACCACACAACGTGGTGATGCACAAGCGTTAATTGATGCGGGTAATACTGATGTTATCGATCCGGTACAAATCTGGGGTTCACCTGAACTTAGCGATGATTTTAAAGTATTCATCAATATGGCTGCCGAAGCCGGTGATAATGTAGAATTCTATGCGTTCGGTGGTTATGCTACGAAAAGGACTGACGGAACATTCTTCTATCGTAATCCCAATAACCGTGGCGGCACATTCCATACCAGTGGAACAAATAATAATATGGATGGTGTTGATAATACGGGATCCAACGTCCGTCTTATTGGTGACTTGACACCTGCGGATGGCATTAATTGTCTGGGTGGTTTTGATTTTGGCGGCACAAATTTACGTGATGAAGTCGTCATTGGTTCTGCCGAAGATGATGCCGCTTTGGCTGCTGCGGAGGCAGATCCAAACTGTTTTGCCTTTAACGAAATGTTCCCCGGTGGATTTACACCTTTCTTTGGAAGTAACCTGAATGATATTTCTGGAAGTACGGGTTTGCGTGGTGAACTGGACAATGGTCTTGTCTATGACGTGAGCATTAGTGCAGGTCGTAACGAAATAAGTTTTGATCTGGTTGATTCCATCAACGCGAGCTTGGGCCCTGATACGCCATTATTTTTCGAAGCAGGTTTTTATGTAGAGCTTGAGAAAACGGCTAATATTGACCTGTCTTATCCAGTTGAGATTGATGGATTTGCTTCACCTTTAAATATTGCGGGTGGTTTTGAATGGCGCGAAGAACAGTTTCAAATTGGAGTTGCCGGTGCGAAAACGTTCGAAGCGGGCATTCTTGGTAATCAATTCCTGTCAGAAGGAATCAATCAGGGATTTGAAGCGCGTCTGAATGGCTTTGCGCCGTTCCGTCCAGAGATTGCCGGAAAATTCAACCGTAATAATATTGCTTTTTATCTGGATCTGGAAGCAGATGTGACCGAAGAACTTGTTTTGGCGGGGGCAGTTCGTTTTGAGGACTTCAGTGATTTCGGTAGCACAACGAACTTTAAAGTTTCTGGTCTGTATCATATTTCGGAAGATTTTACGGTTCGTTCAACATTTGCAACGGGCTTCCGTGCACCTACCGTTGGACAGCAGAACTTCAGTGCAATTACAACAACGATTGGTGCTGGAGGAACGCTACAATCATCTGGTACCGTGCCACCCACATCGGGCCCTGCTGTATTGCGCGGCGGCGGTCAATTGCAACCTGAAACATCCGACAGTTTCACCCTTGGGTTTGCCTATGAGAATGATGCATTCAGCCTGACTGTTGATTATTTTAACATCAAAATGTCAGATAGAATTACATTTTCTAAAAATCAATCTCTATCACCTGCTGAGGCTGCTCAATTGGAAGCAGAAGGTTTCTCATCTTCGGGTTTGACATCTTTTCGGTTCTTTACCAATGATTATAGCTCTACAACTCAGGGAATCGATGTTGTTGCGACTATTCCGTTAAATTTCACGGATACTGCCACGACGAACCTTAGCTTTGCGGGTAACTGGACGGATACAGAAGTGACTTCTTTTGATCCAACGGACCCAGATGAATTGTTAGGAGCTGCTCAGGTTCTTCAAATAGAAGATGGGTTGCCTAATTATCGGGCCAATGCCACGCTAACGCATGTTGCAGATGTATGGAGAACACTTGTGCGGGTTAATTACTATGGTGCATTCAGAGAAAGCATTTTCAATAGCACAACGCGTGTCATTGAAGTTGGTTCTGACATCACTCTGGACGCAGAAGTCGCCTTTACGGTACAGGAACGGGTTGAGCTTATTGTTGGTGCCAATAATATCTTCAATACCTTCCCGGAAGATAACCCTTTTGCGGTTTCTACCGGAGCGACATATGCTCTTACATCACCACTCGGATTTAACGGTGGGTTTTACTACGCAAAAATGAGGTTCGATTTCTAATGAATTGAAGTAGATATAATAGAGAAGGGCGTTTTGGCGCCCTTTTTTTTACCGTATTTATCTTAATGACAGATTTTGCAAGGCTGGATCAAAGATGCTTGATATTATGAAAACAGAAAATCATATAACAGAACTATCCGTAGAAAATCCTTTTACTGGTGAAGAAATTAGTCGGTTAGCCTTTTCTACCATAGACGACATCCCCCATATTTCTGCGACGGCTACTATTGGTGCTCTTAAATGCCGAAATTATTCGAGAGCAGAAAGAAGCCGGATTTTGTCAGCGGCGGCACATAAGATTGAGTTACAAAAAGAAGATTTTACTAACATAATAGTCAGTGAAAGCGGCAAGACTATCACCCAGGCCCGAAAGGAAGTGGCACGTTGCATTAATACGCTTACTCTTTCAGCAGAAGAAGCCAAGCGCAATACTGGGGAAATGATACCGTTTGATTCCTATGCCGGTAATGAACAAAGATTTGGATATTTTACTCGCGAACCATTGGGGCAAATTCTTGCTATTACGCCTTTTAATGATCCCTTGAATCTGGTAGCTCATAAAATTGGCCCCGCAATAGCTGGCGGCAATTCGGTTGTTTTGAAACCCTCCGGACTAACCCCGTTATCAGCCATTAAATTGGTTGATACGCTAAGGGAAGCCGGCCTTGATAATGCGATCATTACCGTGGTTTGTGGCGGCAATGATATGGGGAAGGAACTGGTAAAATTACCCAAAGTACGCATGGTATCATTCACCGGGGGCATTGCGACAGGGGAAGAAATAATAGCAACGGCTGGCCTGAAAAAGCATGCCATGGATTTGGGCGGGAATGCGCCGGTTATTGTTTTGGCAGACTGCAATTTGATGCTGGCAGTTGATGCTTGCGTCAGTGGTGCATTCTGGGCTTCTGGTCAGAATTGTATTGGGGTGCAAAGGGTTTTGGTGGAAAAATCAGTTTTCAAAAAATTTGTGAAATCTTTCGTTAGTAAAACCGAAAGCCTTATCGTAGGTGATCCCGCTCACGAGGACACAGATGTCGGTCCAATGATTACCAGTGATAACGCAAAACTGGCTCAACGGCGCGTTGAGAGAGCTCTTGATGAAGGGGCAGAACTTCTCACGGGACACAAAAGAGATGGTTCATTTTACTGGCCAACTGTCTTGACCAATGTCCAGGAAAACTCAGATGTACGTAAATGTGAGATTTTTGCCCCCATAGTCATTATTGAACACTTCACTAGTTTGAAACAGGCGGTAAATCAGGCCAATGAAAGCGAATATAGCTTGCATGCTGGCATATTCACCAATGATCTGAACACGGCCTTAACGGTATCCGACCAATTGGATGTTGGCGGCGTGATGATCAATGATTCATCAGATTTCCGTTTTGACGGCATGCCCTTTGGCGGTTTTAAATATGGGAGTATGGGACGCGAAGGTGTTCGGTTTTCTGTGGAAGAAATGACCCAGCCAAAGGTAGTCTGCTTTAATAAAGAGAATAAATAGAATCTATCATTCTATATTTTTGTGTAGGGTGTATTACCCTACTTGTGAGGCACTATTGATCTTTTATTTTAGCTATTTTTCAGTAAGAAAATAATCACCCGGTTTCCTTTTTCAACTTGTCTGAAGAATTATTCAATAACAAAACTTGGAGCTAACTTAGATTTAAAATGATTACAGTAATGTTAGTGAGCCGGTGTATAGTTTGAATTTAACTACTACCCTCGCAACTACGGTAGCAGTGTCTATCTTTTACAGCACAGCCGCTCAAGCTCAAAAGGTCGACATAGCGACAGGTGACACGCAAGTGGCACGCAACTCATGAATAACAGTCCGATTTCCTGCATACTCAAGTCCACGAATGCGTGCTAATGCATACTCAACCCATTGAAATTACTTATCTTCACCTTCGTTGACATCGAGGAGGTCACAAGTTCAAATCTTGTATCGCCCACCATTCCCTTATCTTTCAAAAGCTTAGTCGTCTTCCTAATCTCTTGGTTGTTCAAGATAATTTGTGTGTCACATTTCTCTTGAACTTCTATCATAATATCATCAATAGCTTGGCGGGCTGTGCTCATATAACTGGGATCGTATATAGCATATATTTCCGTTGTACGAAATCCGCCAGCCTTATGTGTCAATAAGCATTTATAATTGCACCACTTTTTGCATTTAAAATTGCACCACCTATTCAGTAGCAAGGCCAACCGGATATCTGCCCTTATATAGCGAGATGTCCTGTTGGGCCGTAGGCTCAGCACCAGTTATCGCGCAAACAGGCCGGATACATGACAGTGCCGACTTGTTCCGGTTTCCATTGACAGTGCTATACTATTCCTTAGCCGCCATTGGCGACCAGTTAATATTGAGAAATTCTTTGGAACATTCTGTATGTAATTCCGAAATATCCGGATTATTGCCATAAAGGCTTCGGTACCAGAGCAAGGACAGGAAATCAGCAATATCTTCATTGCTGGAGGCAATTTTTCCGATTGCCGTCAGAAAATATTGGCTGGGATAGACGATGATGCTTCGACCAATTTCGTCTATCATTCCACCCATGGCATAAATGGCTAACATTAAGACAGTATTTATATTGTCCGTGGCAGGTAGATTTTTCGAAATACTGCGAACGATACGCTGGCACCAATTATAACTTATCTGCTGAAAATATTGGGCAAATTCACTTTCCTGATCCCCTAGTTGCATTAAGCAACGTGAAAGGCCCGCATTGGCGCGTAAGATGCGTACCCAAGTCAGATTAGGCTGATAAATAGCCTCAAATACACTTTGGTCATGGGGGCCTATCGTCCTCATGGAATTGAAATGCTCAGTAAAACCCTTCAGTACGGCAATAGTAATATCAGTTTTATTTTCGTAATATAAATAGAATGT
>JAJFIP010000053.1 GCA_021774875.1 Emcibacter sp. | reverse complement strand
GGACGCCGCCGCACTTCTGGTCGCTGTCACTTTTTGCCTGCAAGGATTACAAGGCGGCAGGTATTCCCATGCTGCCTGTGGTTTCGGGCGAAAGTGAAACCCGAAGGCAGATTTTGATCTATACATTGCTTATGGTGATAGTATCACTACTGCCGTGGGCCATGGAATTTGCCGGTCCCGTATATGGGATTACGGCAGCTGTCAGTGGTGCTATATTTTTATGGCTGTCTTTTTCCCTTGCCCGCAATAAGGATATTATATCAGCCAGAAAAACTTTTCTTTACTCGCTGTTTTATCTGTTTTTATTATTTGCCGTAATGGGCGGTGAGATTATTATCGGGAGAATGATCTGATGCCTCTCCATGAAGAACATAAAAAACGCGCAGGCCGTAATTATGCATTGGCGGGTATTTTGCTGGGTCTGATCGTGTTATTTTTCGTTGTTACTCTTGTAAAATTAGGTGTGATTTAGCCAAATGAATGCTCAGACCGTAACTCATAAAGTAAACCACACAAAAACCCTGATAGGTGTTTTTGGTTTGCTTGCTATTATGGTTAGTCTCGTTGTGGCATCTGAATCACTGTACCGTATATTTTGTCAGGTTACTGGCTATGGTGGCACGACGCAGAAAGTCGAAAACAGTAGCGGAATAATCCTTGATCGGGAAATGAACGTTCGGTTTAATTCCGATGTAAATAATCAGTTACCATGGTATTTCAAGCCGGTTCAGCATTCGGTAAAGATCAGTATAGGTGAAGAGGCACTGATATTTTACAAGGCTGTTAACAACAGTGATGAAATCATTACTGGCACTGCAACCTTTAATGTAACACCATTCAAGGCGGCGCAGTATTTTAACAAGATTGATTGTTTCTGTTTTACAGAACAAACTCTGGCCCCGGGACAGGAAGTAGACATGCCGGTTTCTTTCTACATTGACCCGGAACTGGCCACGGATATACGTTTGGATGAAGTGAAGGAAATTACCCTTTCCTATACTTTTTTCAAGGCCGAGGAAGACTAAGTAGGGGAGCAGACGTAAAGGTCGGCTCATGTAATTTTTAAACTTAAGCTATAAGGAATCAAAATGTCAGATTCACATGCACAAAAACATGATTACCATCTTGTAGATCCAAGCCCATGGCCCATAGTCGGATCTGTGGGGGCGTTTCTAATGGCACTGGGAGCCATGATGTATATGCATGAAATACCAGTGATTCCCGGAATAGAAGGCTCATATAGTGTTCTGTTCTATGTGGGTGTTATCATCGTTCTATATGCGGCATACAGCTGGTGGGGTGACGTTATCAAGGAAGGTGAGTTTGATGGCCATCATTCGGCGATCGTGCAACTAGGCTTACGTTACGGCATGTTCCTGTTTATTATATCAGAGGTTATGTTTTTCGTGGCCTGGTTCTGGGCATATTTTAATGCCAGTCTTTTTCCGGTTGAGGCCATTGGCTCTGTCTGGCCGCCTGAGGATATTCAAACCCTTGACCCCTGGCATTTGCCGTTTGTCAATACGGTTATTCTGCTGACTTCCGGGGCAACAGTAACCTGGGCGCATCATGCCTTACAGCATGGTGACCGCAAGACTTTTATCAATATGTTGTTGTTTACCATCCTATTGGGAGCATCATTCACCGGTGTTCAGGCTTATGAATATTATCATGCAACATTTGCTTTTGATGAGAATATCTATAGTTCCACATTCTATATGGCGACTGGTTTTCATGGGGCTCATGTGTTGATTGGAACGATCTTTCTGACGGTCTGTTTGTTCAGGGGTATGAAAGGTCACTTTAAACCTGATCATCACTTTGGTTTCGAAGCTGCCGCATGGTATTGGCATTTTGTTGATGTTGTCTGGCTGTTTCTTTTCGTCAGCATTTACGTGGGCGGTGCCGGATCAGGCGTTCACTAAAAATAACCAGTGAATAACATTACTGAAAATAATACAGTCTCGCCCATTAGGGCGGGACTGTTGTGCAAATGCCCCAAATGTGGTGTGGGAAAACTCTATAGCGGTTTTCTTATATTTGGGGATAAATGCTCCCATTGTGGTCTGGATTATACCGCCTTTGATGCCGGTGATGGGGCGGCTGCTTTTATCATAATGTTCTTGGGTTTCATCATTGTTGGTCTGGCTCTGGTGGTGGAGGTGAAATTCGGACCACCCCTGTGGCTGCATCTGCTACTCTGGATACCCAGCATCATCGGGGGAGCTTTATTGATGCTTCGCCCTGCCAAAGCACTTATGGTGGCCGCACAATATCATTTTAATGCCAGCGAAGGAAAACTCGATCAATAAATACCATTTCAAGCCGCGTCTATGGCCCACCATGATGACAATCCCAATGGTTGCATTTTTGTGCTTTCTGGGTAACTGGCAGGTTGAAAGACTGGAATGGAAACTTGGCCTGATTGAAAAGCTGGAAACTCGTTATGGTCTGCCTTCAATAGCCCCTCCAGAAACTGTTTCTAACCCTGATGACTGGGAATACCGCCATGTGAGTATTTCTGGCCGCTTTCTCCATATGCGGGAAATGCCACTTTATAGCATCGGGCCAACTGGAAGACCCGGCTATGACCTGTATACGCCTCTACTGACCCGGAATGGCAACTATATGATTATCAACCGGGGCTGGGTACCGGAGAAACTGAAAGAGCAGGTTTCGCGCCCGGCTACTATCAGAGCAGAGGCAGTACAGATTACTGGTGTTCTGCGTAAAGATATGAAGCGCGAGCGCTTCACCCCGGAAAATTACCCTGGCCGGAATTTATGGTATTATGGTGACCTGCAAGCCATGGCAAAAGCCCAGGATTTGGCACAAGTATTTCCCATGTTTCTTTATGCAGATAAGGGTGCCGAGCAGGGTGAATATCCAGTTGGTGGCCGCACCAGACTGAAACTTGTCAATAACCACCTTGATTATGCCATGACGTGGTATGGGCTAGCGATTGTATTGCTGGTGATTTACGTTATTTTCAGTCTGCGTAAGGCCATCCGATCAGAAGACCATTTCTAACTTGCAACAAAAGGCCAAACTGGTAGGCTGTGCAGCCGATTCGTAGTGAATATTAAGGGTTTTAACGTGAAATATGTCAGTACCAGAGGCCAGGCTCCGGAGCTTGGATTTGAAGATGTTCTGTTAACTGGGCTTGCCCGTGACGGTGGTCTGTATGTCCCTGCTGAAATTCCCCAATTAAGCGCAGATGAAATTCGGTCTTTCCATGACATGCCATATGAAGAAGTTGCTTTACGGGTGATGAAGCCTTTTGTCTGTCCAGAAATTTCTGAATCTGATTTCGCAGATATAATCGCCAAGGCCTACAGCACATTCCGTCATAAGGATATTGCCCCTTTGGTACAGTTGGATAAAAACCAATGGATTTTGGAATTATTCCATGGCCCCACTTTGGCATTTAAGGATGTGGCGTTGCAACTTCTTGGTCATTTGTTTGATCATGTGCTAACCAAGCAGGGCCGGAAAGTAACCATCGTGGGTGCTACGTCCGGTGATACTGGTTCTGCTGCTATTGAATGTGTGCGTGGCCGGGACTGTGCGGAAATTTTCATGCTGCACCCCAAGGGTCTGGTATCCGATGTTCAACGTAAACAGATGACTACTGTTATGTCAGCCAATGTACATAACATTGCGGTTGACGGTAATTTCGATGATTGTCAGGCCATGGTCAAGGCATTGTTCAATGATCTTGCCTTTCGGGATGAGATCACTCTATCGGCGGTAAATAGCATCAATTGGGCGCGGGTCATGGCGCAGATTGTATATTATTTTACCTCTGCGGTGGCCTTGGGCGCACCGGATAAGCAAGTATCATACAGCGTTCCCACTGGCAACTTCGGTGATATTTATGCGGGCTATATGGCACAGCAGATGGGCCTGCCCATAAAGCAGCTGATAGTCGCCACCAACCGCAATGACATATTGACCAGAGTATTGACCACAGGGGACTATGCAATCGGCGAGGTCAGCCCGACCATCAGCCCGAGCATGGATATTCAGGTTTCAAGCAATTTTGAGCGGCTGCTGTATAATCTCTATGATGGCAACGGGAGCGAGGTGCGCCGTCTGATGGCTAATCTGAGCCAGTCACACATTTTTACCATTGATGGGCCAGAGCTTGTTAAGGCTCAGCAGATTTTTGATGCGGTGCAGGTCAGCGAACAGGATACGGAAGCCACCATCAAGGCCATCTTTGAGCAGACTGGTATGCTAATTGACCCCCATACGGCGGTTGGCGTCAAGGCGGCAAGTCTTAAAAATACAGATACCGCGACACCAATGGTGACGTTAAGTACTGCCCATCCGGCCAAATTCCCCGAAGCTGTAGCAAAAGTCACGGGTCAGCATCCGGCTCTGCCTGCCCACATGGCTGACCTGTTCGATCGTGTGGAAAAATATGATCGTCTTGACCATGATCTGGATGCCCTGAAATCCTACATTCGGGAAAATTTATGAGTTTACAACCTGATGTGACAAAATTGGATAATGGGCTTCGGATAGTTACCGACATTATACCCCATGTGGAGACGGTTACCGTTGGAGTCTGGACCGATGTGGGCAGCCGCCATGAAAGACCAGATCAGAACGGTCTGTCCCATATGCTGGAGCATATGGCCTTTAAAGGCACCGTAAAACGCACTGCCCGTGAAATTGCAGAGGTTGTGGAGAATGTAGGCGGATACCTGAACGCCTATACTTCGCGAGAGCATACCACCTATTACGCCCGACTTTTGAAAGATGACCTGCCGCTGGGATTGAATGTGCTGGCGGATATTCTACAGAATTCCACATTTGAGACTAAAGAGCTGGAACGGGAGCGCGGGGTTATTATTCAGGAAATCGGCCAGTCCAATGATACCCCGGACGATATTGTCTTCGATTATTTTCAACAAGCAGCTTACCCGGGCCAAGCCGTGGGACGCCCCATTCTGGGCACTGCCGGATTGGTCAACAGCTTTAGCCGCGACGATTTGGCAAGCTATATGTCTGATCATTACAAGGCAGAGCAGATGGTTGTGGTGGCTTCCGGTAATTTTGACCGGGACAGCTTCATCGCCCAGGTGGGGGCGGAATTCTCAGACCTAGGCCATGCCCGGGAAGTGAAGGGCGAAAATGCCACTTACCTCGGTGGAGTGCAGCAGGAAAACCGGGATTTGGAGCAGGTAAATCTGCTGATCGGCTTTGAGGGTGTTTCCTTTGATGATCCCGATTATTATGCGGCTCAGATCATGTCGATGATATTGGGTGGCGGCATGTCATCGCGCCTGTTTCAGGAAATCCGGGAAAGGCGCGGACTGGTTTATTCCATCTACAGCTTCATGCAGTCTTATGTGGATGGTGGCAGTTTCGCCATTCATGCGGGAACCGGAGAGGCGCAGGTCGCCGAGTTAATCCCTGTTGTCGCGGAAGAAATGAATAAATTAGCACTGTCCGTATCCATGACGGAGATCACACGCGCTCGTGCCCAGATGAAGGCCGGATTGATGATGTCATTGGAAAGCACCACAAGCCGTATGGAGCAATTGGGCCGACAGATGATGATTTTCGGGCGGCCTGTGCCCCATTCGGAAATCATGGAAAAAATCAATCAGGTCGATGATGTGGCCATTATGCGCTATATGGACAGGATGCTGTCCGGGGGCAAACTGTCTCTCGCCGCCGTTGGCCCGCTTGGGTCACTGGAAGATTACGACAAGGTCGCAGCCCGGTTCTAGGCTTTAGACATCACTTTCAGCAAAGCGGAGTAGCCCATAGGCGATATTGACTGGGAGATAAGTTCAATATTGACTTTGAATAGATTATAATCGTAGGCTGCCTAACACATGCTTCATTACCAAAATTGATATATTGTAATTCATTGGGAGGAAATTATTAATGAGTAAAAAAATAATAACAGAAATGAACATCAAACAAATACCATCCGGCACAATTTTTAAAATCGGCTTTATCTGTAATATCTCAATATGGGGAGTTGTGGCACTTATATTTGGGGTTATGGGAATGTCAGGCATGGATATAGTTAAATGGAATGATGCCAATGTTTATGGGATTCAAGCCTTAGTTGTTGCTTTTTTAATTTGTTTTGTTTTTGCAATATGTGGGTCCGTGGTTTTGATGCTGGGCGGGTTGATTGGTAGCAGACTTATGGGGTCTTCGTCACTCGGGAAGCTGTCTTATTTTGTGGAGACGGAGAACTAAGAGTGAAGTTGGGGAAATATCCTATAAATCAAGCGCAGGCTGGCGCAGATGGTTAATGATTTTCATCATCAAGGAGGGTAGGGCAAGATCATCTATTCGGCTGAAAGGATACCAGCCACCTTCCTGAAGCTCAATCATTTCCGAAAGCTCTAACCGGATAATTTTTAATTCCAGATGAAAATGAGTGAACGTGTGGTGCACCAGCCCCGGTGTTTCCTTCCAGTTGGCAATGATAGGTATTTGAGGCATGGGTACGGCGTTCCAATCCGATGATTCCAGCCAGTCTGAACTTGGTACTTCCATCATACCACCGAGCAAGCCACTCTCTGGTCGTCGGCATAACCACAGATGCCCGTTATATTCCGCCCAGAAAACATAACCCCGTCGGGTTGGTTTGGCTGTTCCAGGCTTTCTTCGTGGTAAATGATCGGCAGTTCCAAGCGCATTTGCCAGACAATTTTCTTCCCAGGGACATCGACTGGAACATTTCAGTATTTTTGAGCCGCAGATGTCCGATCCCAGATCCATAACAGCCTGAGCATAATCGCCCGCCCTATGTGTCGGCGTCATTTGACCAGCAAGTTTCTTCAATTCCGGTTTGGCGGCGGGCAGGGGGCTAGTCACATTAAATACACGCGCTATGACCCGTTCGATATTGCCGTCCAGAACGACCGCTTGTTTACCGAAAGCGATGGCCGCAATGGCTGCTGCAGTATAGGGGCCAACACCGGGCAGTTTTAACAGTTCTGATTCCGTTTCAGGGAAACTGCCATTAAATTCATTCACGATATAGTTGGCACATTTATGCAGGTTACGTGCGCGGGCATAATACCCCAAACCCGCCCAGGCAGCTAACAGTTGATCCAATTCCGAAATAGCCAAGTCTTCAACAGTAGGCCATAGGGATAGAAATTTTTCATAATAGGGAATTACCGTTACCACAGTCGTTTGTTGCAGCATAATTTCACTGAGCCAGATGTGATAAGGATCGGGTATTTCCACACTGCCCGGAGGTATGCGCCAGGGTAACTCACGGGCATTCTCATCATACCAGTCAAGCAGTGCATCAGCCAGCTCAGCAGGGTCTTGATTTATCGAAGTAATGTTATCCATGGGCCAGTTAATTTATTAAAAAATGGGACTATACATGACTTATAATATGAATCCAAGCAAAGGGACTATACCTGTGAAAAGCCATAACCAAGGGCAAAGGTCAATCCGACGATCATAAAAATAAAATAGGTAAAACTGAGAAATATCCCTTTAAAAAAAGTCTTGATTGGTCCCTGACCATAAACTTTCCACATGGCAAGAAACAAATATAACGGTACGTACCAAAGAAGATAAGGTAAATAAGCATGGGAAATAGGCATAAACTGATAGAGCAACAGAATAAAAGTGAGCAGCAAAAATACAAAAGCATGGTAATGCATGGAAAAGACCAGATGCTCGATATAATATTTCTTTCGGCGGATATAGACTAATTTTAAAAATAAAGCGAACAGGGGCAACATCAGAAACATTAGCTTTGGAATCCAGTCGGCAAGCACCACATTTAATAATTTAGGGTCTGCCCATACTTTTTTTAAGCCATCTATTATATCTACAGGATTAATATTAAATTGCTTTTCGTCATCCACGTTATTTTTTTCTAATCCCTTATTAGCTTTGGCAATTTCATTATTAACTTCATCCAGTATTTCATCAACGGTACGTTCACCGCCGGGGGCAATTATTCCTGCATCTGTCGTTTGCGAGCCATCATCGATAACAATATCTTCGGTTTCAAATAACTGGATGTCAAAACTGACCAGTAGCAGGAAGAAAATAATGCTGATCACCAGATATTGACGGAAGGGCGGGACAAATTTGACTCTACGTCCCCGGTTAAATTCACGGGTTATATATCCTGGCCGCAGGAACAGAGGGATAATTGTGCCGAAAAATCTTGAATCAAAGGAAAAAAGATCACCAAGTGTATCTTCCAGCAGGGTCCAGAAAGGTCTGAGCATATTAAAGTCTTTTTGACCGCAGGTCAGGCAAAATTGCCCGGTTAGCACCTCGTCACAATTGGGACAATTCTTGACAGTTAGCTCAGGTAATTTTTCCTCAGCTTTATCTTTAGTGGTTGGTAAATCATCCGCTGAAATTTCCTCTGACATATTTTTTTACCCCGTCCCATCACAATTTTGTCATACTACTGTATATCTTGTCCTAAATGGATATATTAGGACCATGTCGCGTAAAAGTACATATAAAGCAAAACCCATAGCCGAGGTGGTTAAAAATGCCAGTGACAGGGCTTTTCGCCGTTACGGTTTTTCCCAGCGGGAATTAATCTCGCGCTGGCCGGATATAGTTGGTCCGGCTCTGGCAGATTGCAGTTTGCCGGAACGACTGACATTTCCCCATAGTCAAAAACGCGGCGGTAGTCTCTATATCAGGGTGCAAGGAAGTATGGCACCTGAGTTACAGCATTTTGAGCCAATGGTGATCGAGCGGATCAATTCCTACTATGGATATGCTGCTGTTGAAAGGCTGGTTTTTCGCCACGGACCAGTACCAATCCGTAGCCGAAAAACCAGGCGTCCGCAGCCTATTCTCACTGATTCTCAGGAAAAAAATCTTCAAGAGCAGTTGGAGGGTGTGACAAACCCGGAATTACAGAAGGCATTATACCGACTGGGCAGTGAAGTACTTTCGGTTAAAAAGCCAGAGAAAACAAAGAACAGACGCCAGTTTACCCGGCGTGGTATGGGGAACAAAAAGACGGAATAAATATTTTATCTTGATTTTTAGCTAAGTTAATTTTTATACTTTCATACAACATATTGTGGATCATTTATGACTAAACAACTATATAACCGAAATTTCGGGATTTTCGCCTTTGTTATCGCGGCTATTTTTATTTTTGGTGCAGGGGCAAATGCCGCTGACGAGAAAAGTGACTTTCTGAATTATGATATGGTCATGGGTGACAAAAATGCCCCGGTCGAGATTATTGAATATGCTTCCACCACCTGCCCTCATTGTGCGACATTTCACCGCGACATTTTGCCGGAATTAAAGAAAAAATACGTGGATACGGGCAAAGTAAAGCTCATTTTTCGAAACTATGTTTTCCAGCAGCCGTTTGATGTCTTTGCAGCGTCCCTGAATCGCTGCGTTTCAGAAAAAAGATTTTTTCCCTTGCTGGGGCTTTATTTTAAACGTCAACCGGCTTGGGTGAAATATAAAGAATTTGGAGAATTGAAACGTTATGGCAAATATGCAGCCCTTGGATTTGCCAAAGGGGAGGCCATTAAGATTGCCAAAATTGCCGGTATGAAAGAATCTGATGCCTATAAATGTCTTGCCCGCTCAGATGTGCTGAAATTTCTGATGGATGGCAATAAACATGCTGTGGAGAAATATGAAGTTAACTCCACGCCGGCGATCATAGTGAACGGTAAAAAACTCGACAGCTACCAATTTGAAAATATCGAAAAGGCTATTCTGGCGGAGAGCAAATAATGACCGGAAAAACCGCACTGATTTTGGCCGCCATTATCGTTATCGGAGGTGGTGTCTTTTTGGCAGACAAAATGAAGAAGCCAGAGACAGGGGACAAGACCAGTGTCACTGAAGTAACAGAAGAAGCTACCGTCGCTGAAGTCATAGAAGAACCAGAAGCAGCAGAAGAAACAGAAGTAGCAGAAGTAGCAGAAGTAGCAGAAGTAGCAGAAGTAGCAGAAGAAACTACGATCATTGAAGACACTGATGCAGGATTCCTGAATTATGACATTATCATCGGGGACACAGATGCCCCCGTTGAAATAATTGAATATGCGGCGATCTCCTGTCCCCATTGTGCGCGTTTCCACGAAGATGTATATCCGATCCTGAAGAAAAAATATCTGGATACCGGTAAGGCAAAACTCGTTTACCGCAATTTTATTTTTGATAATCCATTTGATGTTTTTGCCGCATCCCTGACCCGTTGTGTATCAGAAGCTGATTTCTTTCCGACAGTTGAAATATATTTTCAGAATCAACGGGATTGGAACAAATTGCAGGATCTGAAGCGTATTTTTGACGCGGATGGAAGGGAGGCCGCCATCAAATATGCTCAGACTGAGGTTGCCAGTGCTGGCGCGGCCGCTGGCATTAGTGAAGATGCCGCCCGGAAGTGCTACGAGAATGAGGCGGTGGTAAATTATCTTTTACAAGTCCGCCAGAAAGCTGTTGAGAAATATAGTGTCACCAGTACACCCACAGTGATTGTAAATGGTAAAAAGCTTGAACATAACGATATTGCCTCAATTGAAAAGGCAATCGGGAATGCGATTAAGTAAGCTAAAATAAGTTAACAAGAAAGAGGGAAAATTGGATTTTACACGACTTCGGTTATCAGGTTTCAAATCCTTTGTGGAGCCGACTGAACTGACCATTGAGAAAGGCCTTACCGGAGTGGTCGGCCCCAATGGCTGTGGCAAATCCAACCTGCTTGAAGCCCTGCGCTGGGTGATGGGAGAGAATTCGGCCAAAAGTATGCGCGGGGCGGGTATGGATGATGTCATTTTTGCCGGAACCTCTGCGCGGCCATCACGAAATCTCGCCGAGGTGATGCTTTCCATTGTCAATGACGATCATACTGCGCCAGCCATATTCAATGATGAGATACAGATGGAAATTTCCCGGCGCATTGAACGGGAAAGCGGCTCGGCATACAGGTTAAATGCCAGGGATGTCCGGGCAAAGGATATTCAGCTGCTATTTGCTGATGCTTCCACAGGTGCTCATTCGCCGTCTCTGGTCTCTCAGGGCCGGATCGGTAGTCTGGTTAATGCCAAGCCAAAGGAAAGGCGAAAAGTACTGGAAGAAGCTGCCGGCATAAGTGGACTACATTCCAGACGTAAAGAGGCCGAAAGCAAGCTTCGGTCAGCTGAACATAATCTTGAGCGCCTTGCTGATATAGAAATTCAACTGCATGACCAGATACGCGGGTTGAAGAAACAGGCCCGGCAAGCCACCCGTTACAAAAATATCAGTGGGGAAATCCGTACCCTGCAGGCCCTGATCAATTATATGGAATGGCTGTCGATACAAGATCATAAACAAATATCAGATAAGGAATTGCGTACCATAGTGGTGCAGGTTGCCGCCATCACCACTGAACTTGCCCGGTTGAACAAGGAACAGGCGATCCATGGGGCTGAATTACCTGGTTTGCGCCAGACAGAGGCAGAACTTGCCGCAAAATTACACCGTATTACTGTGACCCGCGATGGTCTGGACGGTGAGGAAGCCCGCCTGACCGAAACTCAGGTCAAACTTACTGAGCTCCTGGAACAGATTGATCAGGACGAAGTGCGGGAGAAAGATGTTATTATCGACACGGCGTCCATTCTGCAGCGTTTGCTGGCCGAGAAGCAGGAATTGCTGGATCAGATTGAAAATCAGACCGACAATGTGGATGAACTGTCGGAAATATTGAAGGTCAAGCAAACCGCCACCCTTGAGGCTGAATGGAATTTGGAGGAACTGACCCAGAGACAAGCCCAGCAAACAGCCGAAAAAGATAATCTGGTCCGCAATCGGGAAGAAGCCATCCGCAGACTTGAGATGCTGGCAGAACAGCGGACCACCATTGAGGAGAGACTGACACGCTTGGAAAGCAACAATCTGTTTACCAATGCCCTGTCGATCGCAGAAAATACCTTGGCTGAAGCAGAAAATAGTATCAGTATAATGTCGTTAAAATCGCGGGAGGCCGAGGATAACAGTCAATTGTTCCAGCAAAAAGAACAGGATGCACGGGATATATTACAATCCCTACAGGGAAAACTGGCACGGTTTCAGGCCGAAAAAGAAGGTCTTGAGGAATTACTTAGTGGCGGAGAACAGGACAGCGGAACTCCGATCATGGAACAGCTTGTAGTCAGTCCTGGTTTTGAAACGGCTCTCGGGGCTGCTCTGGATGAAGATCTTGAGGCACCAGACGATGTCACCGCAAATATTCACTGGCGGAAGCTGATGGCATATGAACGTTTGCAGGAACTGCCGATTGGGGTTGAAAGTATTGCAGGTCATGTCAGCGGCGGCCGGGAACTGCTCACCCGGCGACTGTCCCAAATCGGTGTTGTTGGCAATGAGACTGAGGCTTTATCCCTGCTTGGCCAATTAAAACCGGGTCAACGGCTGGTTAGCCTGAACGGGGGGGCGTGGCGATGGGATGGTCTTTGTGTTTCGCCTGACGCTCCTAGCTCCACGGCAGTAAAATTGTCCCAGAAAAACCGCCTTGCCCAATTGGACAAGGAATTGACCAGATATGTGGAAGAAGTAGGAGAAGCGCGAAACGCCCTGCATCAGTCACAGGAGCAATTGGAGGCAGCAAGACAGAATTCACGGGATGCCCGCCTGAAATGGCGCGAGACAGAAGAAAAGGCTGCCCGGTCCCGGCGTAGCCTGACCGAAGCAGAAAAACAGGCCACCCGTCATCAATCAGAAGAAAGTGCTCTGAAAGACCGGCTCGGTCATTTGATTGAGGATATTGATCAGGTGAAAGTCCATAGTCAGGAAATTCACCGGGATCTGGCTGCTTTGCCAGAGGGGGAAGATCTGGGCCTTAAAATCCAGCTTGGCCGTCAAAATGTTGAGGACAAACGCAAAGACCTCTCTGAAGCCCGTTTTAATCACGATAGTTTTATTTCACAAAGCGATTCAAGACAAGACCGTCTAGTCCAGATTGAAGACGAACTTTCCGCATGGAATTTGCGTGTTGCAAATGTTGAAATTCATATTAATGATCTAAAAGACAGGCATGAAAAGACCACAGACGAACTCAAATTACTGGAAAGCCGACCTGGTGAAATAGTTGAGGAGCGCAGAAAACTTAATCATCTGATTGATCAGGCCGGGGATGAACGCAAACAGGCCGCGCAGACATTGTTGGAATGTGAAGATCTCATGGCGGGCAAGGACAGGGAAATCCGCAAAGTTCAAGTGAGCTTGACTGAGGTGAGGGAACAGAAAGTCCGACTGGAAACCAATCTGGAACAATTTGCGGAGCAGGAAATCCATCTGAAACGACGGATTCTGGAAGAATTTGATTGTCAGCCTAAATTACTCAGGGAAATTGCCAAAATAGAGCAAGAGCAGGAATTGCCGGACCCCGACCTGACTCAGCACCGTCTGGAACGACTGAAAGCGGAACGGGAAAGACTTGGGGCTGTTAACTTGCGCGCCGATGTGGAATTGTCTGAAATTCAGGAACAGCTTGAACTTTCCATTACCGAACGCGAAGAGCTGGAAAAGGCGATTACTGCCTTGCGTCGGGCCATATCCGACCTGAACCGGGAAGGGCGTTCGCGCATACTGAAGGCCTTTGATGAGGTGAATGAGCATTTCAAACATCTCTTTACGACCCTGTTTGGTGGCGGGGTTGCCCATCTGGAACTGACAGAATCTGATGATCCGCTGGATGCTGGCCTTGAGATTATGGCGAGTCCACCCGGTAAAAAAATGCAAAACCTGGGTCTGCTTTCCGGTGGGGAACAGGCATTGACCGCACTGTCATTGATATTTGCCGTCTTTATGACTAATCCATCTCCAATATGTGTGCTGGACGAAGTGGATGCCCCGCTTGATGATGCCAATGTGACCAGATTTTGTGACCTTCTGGATGAGATGGTGCAGAATACATCCACAAGATTCCTGATCGTGACCCATAACGCGGTTACCATGTCACGGATGAACCGGCTTTTCGGGGTGACAATGGCGGAACGCGGCGTCTCACAGCTGGTTTCTGTTGATCTGGAAAGTGCCGAAAGAATGCGGGATCGGGCCAGCGAATCTGTTCCAGCCTGAATATATATTTTTTTCCATTGAAGTGGGTATTTTGATGCTTGACAGGCTATAGAGCAGAAACTATGTTGCAGTCAATTTTATGGGCCACGGATCGAGGGTTTAGCTTTTTATGACACAAGAGCCTTCACTTGAAAATCTAAAGGCCCGGGTTAAAAAAGCTCAGCAGGCTAATCAACCTGAAAGTAAGAGTGGACTTAACGAGCGACATGCTTACGGGATGGCAATGCGTCTTGTAACAGAATTGGTTTCAGGCCTGATTGTCGGATTGATAATTGGCTATTTTCTGGATAATATACTGGGAACTAAACCGTGGTTGCTGATAGTTTTTATATTTCTTGGCCTTGGAGCCGGGATTGTTAATGTAATGCGTGCCGCGAAGCAGATCGAAGAAGAGCAAGCACGTACCCGGGAAGAAGCCGACAAGGCGAATAGTAACGAAGGATAACACACTGGCCAGTCCGCTAGCACAATTTGAAATCAATACGCTTATCCCGATAAATATCGGTGGTTATGATATTTCATTCACCAACTCTGCCTTTTATATGGTGCTGACCATTGCTGCCGTTATGTTCTTCATGATCGCGGGAATGCGCAAGAGTGCGCTGGTGCCAGGTCGCTGGCAGCTTTGTGTTGAGATGTGTTACGGCTTTGTCGCTAACATGCTTAATGAAGCGGCGGGTAAGGACGCGCGGAAGTATTTCCCCTTTGTTTTTTCCCTGTTTATGTTCATCCTGTTTGCCAACCTGATTGGAATGATACCCTATTTCGGTTTTACCTTCACCAGCCATATTGCGGTGTCTTTTGCCATGGCGGCATTTGTGTTCATCGGGGTGACACTGATTGGTCTGTACAAACATGGCTTTAA
>JAJFIP010000052.1 GCA_021774875.1 Emcibacter sp. | reverse complement strand
GGTCGCAGACCTGATGAAAAATGATTAACGAAGAATGGATGTAACGTGAGTCGAATTACAGAAACTTTCAAAGGATTAAAGTCAGAAAACAAAAAGGCTCTTGTGGCTTTCATCACTGCAGGCGACCCGGATATTCCGACCACTCTGGATATATTCAAAGCGGCCGAAGAGGGGGGAGCCGATATTATCGAGCTAGGGGTGCCTTTCTCCGATCCTTTGGCGGATGGCCCCGTAATTCAGGCCTCAGCTCAGCGTGCCTTGAAATCCGGCACTACCTTAAAAAAAATCATCCAGCTTGTGAGTGAAATCCGGAAAACTTCCCAACTCCCAATTGTGCTGATGACGAGTTATAACCCGGTGTGGGTGTATGGCCCCCAGCAATTTGCGAAGGATGCGCAGGAAGCGGGAGTGGATGGCATGATAATCCCCGATCTTCCACCTGAAGAAGCGGAAGAATTCGAGGTCGATTGTAAAAGCAGCGGTCTTGATTTGATCTATCTATTGGCCCCTACCAGTACACCAGATCGAATTTCCTTGATTGGCGGCAAGAGTTCAGGTTTTATCTATTATGTTTCATTGACCGGCACTACCGGTGTGAGGCAAGGTTTGGCCGAAGGTGTCGAAGAAAAGGTGACCAGCATTAAAAACGCGACAACGCTCCCGGTTCTTATCGGCTTTGGAATTTCAAATCCAGAAGACGCCAGACAGGCCGCAGCAATAAGCGATGGTGTGATTGTAGGCAGTGCACTTGTACGGCTTATTGAAGAGGCGTCCGACGCTAAAGAGCGATTGAATCAAGTCAGAGAATTTGTCAGCCAAATGAAACAGGCACTGGCCTGACAACCATCCTGAATGCCACATAAAATATCGGTAATAATTCCCGCTTTTAATGAAGAGCTGTCCATTGGTCTGGTCCTGGATGCTCTCCCCAAAGAAATCATTCACGAAATCCTCGTCGTCAATAATGCGTCTACCGATGACACGGTAGCAGTAGCCCGTAAGCACGGAGCACGTGTGGTGGACGAGGCACGCCGCGGTTATGGTAGCGCCTGCCTTGCCGGGATGGCTCAGTTGGATGAACCGGATATTGTGGTATTTCTGGATGGAGATTTCAGCGATTTCCCAGAGGAAATCATCAAACTCCTAAAGCCCATTCAGGAGGAGAATGTTGATTTTGTGTTGGGCAGTCGGATGATTTTAGAGGAATCCCGTCAAGCCCTCCTTCCTCAGGCTCGATATGGAAACTGGCTGGCAGTTTTCCTGATTCGCTTGTTCTTTGGGAAACGCTACACCGACCTGGGTCCTTTTAGAGCGATTCGCTATTCATCTTTGAAACAGCTCCAGATGCAGGACACCAATTTCGGGTGGACCGTTGAAATGCAGATCAAGGCGGTCCGCGCAAAGCTGAGTATCCTGGAAATCCCGGTCCGGTACCGGGATCGGATAGGAGTTTCCAAAATAACAGGGACGGTCTCCGGAACACTCCGCGCAGGAACAAAAATCATATACACCATATTTAAATATTTGCTAATCTAGATTGGTTGAAAAACTATCTGGAGACAAGCTGTGGCCGAGACCTGGTTCAATAAACGAACTGCTCTGTATATAACCTTAATCAGCCTTTTTTGGTTTGGCTCAATTAGTACTGTATTTGCCGAGAATGTTATCAAGCTGATTGATACTCGGTTGAGTGCCGACGGGAAAACCCTTGATCTCAGTGGCGCCCGTATTGGTCCCAAAGGGACCCGGCTTCTGGCGGAAGACCCAAGGCTCGCGAATGTAACGACCTTGTTGCTTCAGGGGAACCGGATCCAATATAAAGGGATGAAAGTCCTGGCGCAGTCTCCTCACCTCGCTCACTTGGAACATCTGGATCTATTCGGAAATTTTCTGGGTGATCGCGGAATTCAGGCCCTAACCCAATCTCCTTATATCAAAAACCTGGTCACCCTCAAATTGTGGAAAAATGAAGTCGGAGAGGCCGGAATCCGCCTTTTGGCCGAATCGCCCAATTTTTCAAAACTAAAAACACTCCTGCTCAGCGACAACCTTATTACGCCTGAGGCTGTCCAGCATCTGACCCAATCCAAAAAATTCGAGGATCTAGAAATCCTGAGCCTGTTTCGAAATGAAATTGGGGACGAGGGGGCCGTTTTTTTAGCTGAGGCTGAGCATTTGCAAAAGTTGATTAAGTTATTCTTGGGACAGAATAATATAGGCGACACGGGAGCAGTGGCCCTGATCAAGTCTGGTCATTATCCAAATCTCCAGATTCTGGACCTGAGCCAGAATGTATTGGGAGAAGAATCATTACGAGCAGTGTTCAAATACAATCCCGATAAAAAGAGGCAGATTGTGACACGGTAGCCCTGATTGTATTAACAAGGCCGCAGGATCAACTAATAATATCCACCAAAGTTAAATATGAAAAAAACCAGGAACCTGATAACCGGATTTATTGCACTTCTTTTTCTTCTGGCCAACTCTGTATTGCAAGCCAATGCAAAATCCTGGCCCTACCCGGAAATAGGGGATGGAAAAGCAGCGATTGATGTCCCACTCACTCTGGTGGATGGCGTTGCCGTGGACAAGGACGGAAACGTCTACCTTTCCCACCGCTCGCAGAACCGGATTCGAAAAGTGGGCCAGGACGGAAAAATCACGACCATCGCTGGCAATGGCACGGCGGGGTTTTCGGGCGATGGAGGACCTGCACTGAAAGCAGCCCTCAACTTTCCTGCTGGACTCTGTATCGATTCTGAAGACAATTTATTCATTGCGGACCGGAACAACCATAGAATTAGAAAAGTCGACAAACAAGGCATTATCACCACGGTTGCAGGCAATGGAAACCCGGAATTTGAAGGAGATGGTGCTAACGCCATCGATGCCTCCTTGCACTTTCCTTCAGATATTGCGTGTCGAAACAGTGGCGAGTTGATTTTTTCAGACCGCTCCAATAACCGTATCCGAAAAATAGACAAAAATGGAGTCATCACCACGATTGCCGGGTTGGGTCCTCCTGATTTTGGTGGTGATTATGGCTTGGCCAGGGATGCACTCCTGAAATACCCCTTTGGGATTGAGCTTGATGACAAGGGCAATCTCTATATTGCAGATCGTGGCAATAATCGGATTCGAAAAATACGCCCGGACAACCCCATCATCACAGTGGCCGGAGACGGAAACCATTTTTTTTCGGGTGATTATGGGCCTGCCGGCCGGGCTAGCCTTGCTTATCCCACTGACGTGGTGTTGGATGATGAGGGCAATTTTTATATTGCAGACCGCAACAACAACCGGATTCGCAGGGTCGACTCCCTGGGTATTATCACCACCTTGATGGGCATTGGGGAGTATGGATACAATGGAGACAATGAAGTTGCCTCGGAAACGTCTCTGCATTTACCCTTTGTTTTGGCAATGGCTCCGGGTAACCGCCTGATTGTGGTGGATCGCTCACATTTCCGAGTAAGACAGGTCGATCTAAAGACAGGGGATATCAAAACGATCGCTGGAAATGGCAAAGCCCTGTT
>JAJFIP010000051.1 GCA_021774875.1 Emcibacter sp. | reverse complement strand
ATGTTTGCCTGTGAGCAGGCGGGCATCACGCCGGATATAATATGTCTGGGCAAGGCTTTGACGGCAGGTACGGTGGCCATGGCGGCAACGGTGGCGACGGGGCGGGTTTATGGTGCTTTCCTGTCTGATGACCCTGAGCAGGCGTTTATGCATGGGCCGACCTATATGGCTAACCCTTTGGCCTGCGCGGCGGCTAATGCGTCGCTGGATATTTTCCGGGATGAACCGGTGCTGGAACGGGTGAAGCGCATCGAAGGACATCTCAATCAATCGCTGGAACAATTCCGGGATTTGCCGGGTGTTGCTGATGTGCGGGTCAAGGGTGCCATTGGGGTTATTCAGATGAAAAATATTGGTGATGTGGCCAAACTTCGTGCACAATTTGCTGATGAGGGGGTCTGGTTGCGTCCCTTCGGAGATATTATTTATCTTACCCCGTCATTTTCCATGGAAAGTCATGAATTGTCAACGTTGACACAGGCCATAGATAAAGTGCTTAATAGTCAGAAATAGAGTGATTCTAGGATCGTAAATATGCGGAACCGGTTATTGGCGTTGCGGCAAAGCTTGCGGGGGGCTGACCTCAGCAGCTTTATTATCCCTCATGCCGATGAACATCAATGTGAATATACCCCGGACCGGGCCAGAAGACTGGCCTGGCTTACGGGTTTTTCAGGCTCTGCTGGTCAGTGCGCGGTAACGCTGGACCGGGCCGCCATCTATGTTGATGGCCGTTATACGCTTCAGGTCAGGCATCAGGTGGATGTCAAGAGTTTTGAGCCGTTAAGTCTCCATGATGACAAGCTGGAAGAATGGTTGCTTGCTCACCTGGAAAAAGGCAGCCGGATCGGTTATGATCCCATGCTCCATACCCGGAACTGGGTTGATAAATTATCAACAGCACTGGCGGCTTCTGGTATCGAACTGGTGGCGGTGACGGGCAACCCCATAGATGAATTATGGACAGACCGTCCCGAACCATCCAAAAACCCTGTTGTCCCCCAGTTGCTGAAATTTTCCGGGGAAAAATCAAAACATAAACGGGCCCGACTGATTGCAGATTTCAAAGCTGACGATGTCAAGGCGGCGGTTCTGAGCAGTCTTGATTCTATTGCATGGCTGCTCAATATCCGGGGTAATGATGTGGAACATTCCCCGCTGGTGCTGGGCTATCTCATTATAAAGGCCACTGGGAAAGCGGATTTTTTTGTTGATGAGGATAAGATTTCCGATGAGGTAAGCTATCATTTGGGGCCGGACGTGAAAATACAGCCCTACGCAAAATTCATGTCGGCCCTGAAAAAGCTTGGTAAGGGTGGGAAAAAAATTTCGATTGACCCGAAGCTTACCCATGCGGCGGTGATGAATGCCTTAAAGCTTGGCGGCGCAGAGATTGTTGAAAAACAAGACCCCTGTCAGTTGCTAAAAGCCTGTAAAAATGACACGGAACTGAACGGAACCCGCGCCGCCCATATCAGGGACGGGGTGGCCATGTGCAAATTTCTTAGCTGGTTTGAGCAACATGTGGCTACAGGTGAAATTGATGAACTGAATGCTACAAAGAAATTGCTCCAGTTCAGAAAGAGACAAAGATATTTTCAGGGTTTAAGTTTTGATACCATATCCGGGGCTGGACCAAATGGTGCCATCGTTCATTATAAATCAAGCCCGCAAACCAACCGCAAAATTACCGGAGACATGCTGTATCTTCTGGATTCAGGGGCGCAATATCTGGATGGGACCACGGATCTGACCCGGACGCTGGCGATCGGCAAACCAAGTGAAGAACAGCGGGATCGTTTTACCCGGGTATTGAAGGGGCATATTGCTTTGGCTCAGGCCCGTTTTCCGGTGGGCCGAACGGGGGCGCATCTTGATACGCTGTCCCGGAAGGCCTTATGGGACGTTGGTCTTGATTATGATCATGGTACAGGTCACGGGGTTGGATGCTATCTCGGCGTTCACGAAGGGCCACAGTCTATTTCCAAGGCGGGATTTGAGGTGGCTTTGAAGCCGGGTATGATCCTGTCCAATGAACCGGGCTATTACAAACCAAAAGAATATGGCATCCGCATTGAAAATCTTATGATTGTCAGGCCGTCCCATTTTGAGGAAGAAGAACGTCCCATGAATATATTCGAGACCATAACTTTTGTTCCCATAGATACACGTCTGGTCAATGCTCATATGATGAGCAGCGCGGAAATCACCTGGTTGAATATATATCATGCTCAGGTCCGGGAGAAAATATTCCCCTATCTTGCCGGAAAAGAACTGGAATGGTTGAATCGGGCGACCCAGTCGGTGATGGTATTATAATATTATAAACTTCATGCGGGCGGCGAGAAATAATTTCCTGCAAGAAACATCAGCGGTGAAATTTCATCACGGGTAATCACTTTCTTCACCATGCCAATGAAAATGCTGTGGCTACTGTATATATGGGCTTCGCCCAGATCGCAGAAAATTGATGCCTGAGCATCCTCAAGATAGGGAACCCTGCCTTCACCCTCAAGCCAATTACCCAGATTGAATTTAGCTTCGCCTTTATCCTGTTCAGCACAAATTTCCGAAATATGCTGCTGATCACCGTAGAGGATATTGACACAAAAGCCATAACCACTGGATAGCGCATGATGTAGACCATTGCCCTTATTGACACAAACCAGCAGTGCTGGTGGGTCCAGGGTCAGAGAAGTGACCGCCGTAGCGGTCATGGCATATTTTCGGGTTCCATCAAGGCTGGTGATTACAGTGACCGACGCGCCGAGCCTGCGCATGGCCTGTTTCATCTGGTTTTGTAAATCTGTCGAAGTCATTTTAAATATATAGCTTCAAGTTAAAAAAATACCAACCTTTAAAAACCCATCATGCGGTTATGCTGATCTTTCAGAAGCCGGGTCAGAAACCGACAGACCGCATCAACCCGGGCCACATGACGCAGGTCTTCATGAACCACCAGCCAATATTCCCGGTCGATAAAAATTTCATCAGGCAGAACTGGGATCAACCGACTATCCGGATCAGCCATAAAACAATGGACGAGGGAAAGACCTATTCCGTCCAACGCGGCACTATATTGCGCCATGACGCTGGTACTGCGGAAGACCACATGGGGATCCTTGATCACCTGATCCAGAAAGCGTAGCTCCGGTAGCTGGATCAGATCATCAATATAACTGATGAAGTCATGTTCGCTTAAGGCGTCCGCTTTTGATATTTTCGCGTGACGTGCCAGATAGTGTTCTGATCCATATAATCTGAGCCGGTAATCACAAAGTTTCCAGGCGATGACCCGACCAGCATCGGGTCGGGCTAATGTGATGGCAATATCTGCCTCGCGCTTGGACAGGCTGGTGCG
This sequence comes from Emcibacter sp., assembly GCA_021774875.1. GTDB lineage: Bacteria > Pseudomonadota > Alphaproteobacteria > Sphingomonadales > Emcibacteraceae > Paremcibacter. The sequence goes on along the minus strand of JAJFIP010000051.1, from coordinate 12,101 downwards.
GCGGGATTCTGCCATCAGCTCCAGCTCTATATCCGGGTGCATTTCTCTGAACTGCCCCATATAATGGGCAATAATATGGGCACTCAATCCTTCAGGGGCAGCCAGACGCACCGTTCCCGACAACCTGGCATCCTTGCCCGAAATATCCTGATACAGGTGATTTGAGCGCGCTTCCATCTGCTCTGCATGGGGCAGTAGCCTCATCCCGGCATCAGTTAGCTTGTAACCCAGAGGCGATTTGTCAAACAGCCGCACGTTTAATTCTTCTTCGAGGGCCGCAATACGCCTGCTGACCGTGGTGTGGTCCACATGCAGCTTTCGCGCCGCACTGACCAGCCGTCCCCGCCGGGAAAGTTCCAGAAAAAATCGTAAATCATTCCAGTTATACATTCAAACAGAACCTTGTGTATTTTTGCAGATCGTTTGTGAATATTTTGCCATAGAAATGCAAATTTGTCTCTAGTAAACTGCGCAGGATTTAATTTTTATGATAGAGGGACATTGACCATGAAACACTATACTCATTATATCGGCGGCGAACATTTCCAAGGCACGAGTGAGCGTTATTCACCGGTTTTCAATCCATCCACAGGTGAGCAATCAGCACAGGTGCCTTTGGCGAGCAAGTCGGAAGTTGAAAATGCCATTGCAGTGGCGCAAGCCGCCTTCCCGGCATGGTCGGCAACATCCGTATTAGCCCGGTCACGCATAATGACAAAATTTACGGCACTGCTTTATGAACATCAGGCGGAATTGGCGGAACTTGTATCACGGGAGCATGGCAAGGTGATTGAAGATGCCATGGGGTCGGTGCTGCGTGGCATCGAAGTTGCTGAATTTGCCTGTGGTATCCCCCAACTGCAAAAGGGTGAGTTTTCCGATAATGTGGCGGGCGGCATTGATATTTATTCCATGCGCAAGCCATTGGGCGTGGTGGCGGGAATTACCCCGTTTAACTTTCCAGCCATGATTCCCCTGTGGATGGCAACGATGGCCATAATTACCGGTAATACTATAGTGTTGAAGCCATCGGAAAAAGATCCCGCCTGTCCCATGCGTCTTGCGGAACTTTTTATTGAAGCAGGTGGCCCTGCCGGCGTCTTCAATATTGTTAATGGTGACAAGGAAGCCGTGGATACCCTGCTTCATGACAGCCGGATCAAGGCAGTGAGCTTTGTCGGTTCCACAGCAATCGCCCAATATGTGTATGAGACAGCCACCAAAAACGGCAAACGCTGTCAGGCTATGGGCGGGGCCAAGAATCACATGTTGATCCTGCCTGACGCCGATCTGAACGGTGTTGCCAATGCCCTGATGGGGGCGGCTTATGGCTCTGCAGGTGAGCGTTGCATGGCCATTTCCGTTGGTGTTTGTGTGGGCGATGAAGTGGCAGACAAGTTGATCGAATTGCTCACCCCCCGGATCAAGGCCCTGAAAATTGGTACCAGCCTGGAGACGGGTCTGGAAATGGGGCCATTGGTCACTAAAGAACATCGGGCCAAGGTCATGGATTATATCCAGATGGGCGTGGATGAAGGCGCTGATTTGATCGTTGATGGCCGCGATTTCTCACTGGAAGGCAATGAGGAAGGTTATTTCCTTGGCGGTTCCCTGTTCGATAATGTTAAAAAAGATATGCAGTCCTACGCGCAAGAAATCTTCGGCCCGGTTCTGCAATTGATGCGGGTGCAGAATTTTGAAGAAGGCATGGCACTGGCATCAGACCATGACTATGGCAATGGTACCTCGATCTTTACCCGTAGCGGTGCGGCGGCCCGAACCTATGCGGACCGGGTGGAAGTGGGCATGGTTGGTATCAATGTGCCAATCCCGGTGCCGCTGGCTTTCCATAGCTTTGGTGGCTGGAAAGCATCTGCATTTGGTGATCATAATCAGTTTGGAATGGAAGCCGTGCGATTTTATACCAAAGTGAAGACGGTTACATCACGGTGGCCGGAAAGCACAATTGAAGCAGATTTTTCTATCCCGACATTGAAATAGATCATACAATATTCCCAAAAGGAATCTGACCATGGATTTTAATTTTAATGAGGATCAGCGGGCGATACAGGATATGGCCCGTAGCTTTGCCGAAAATGAATTTGCGCCCCATGCGGAACTATGGGACCGGGACCATATATTCCCTGTAGATGCCCTGCGCGGGGCTGCCGCCCTTGGTCTTGCCGGAATTTATATCGGCGAGGATGTGGGGGGATCAGGTCTCAGCCGACTTGATGCGGCGATAATTTTTGAGGAATTATCCAAGGGCTGTGCCTCAACCTCTGCCTATCTTTCCATTCACAATATGGCCACATGGATGATTGACAGTTTTGGCAGTGACGCGCTGCGCCGGAAATATTGTCCCAAACTGACCACAATGGAATATTTCGCCAGCTATTGTCTGACCGAGCCGGGCTCCGGCTCTGATGCGGCATCATTATCAACAAGGGCAATCTTGGACGGTGATCATTATATACTGAACGGCACCAAAGCTTTCATTTCCGGCGGCGGACGGGCGGATGTTTATGTGGTGATGGCACGCACCGGTGCGGACGGCCCCAAGGGCATCAGTACAATCGTAGTGGAAAAAGATACACCGGGCCTGAGTTTTGGTGCTCAGGAAAGGAAAATGGGCTGGCATAGTCAGCCGACCTGCGCGGTTATTTTTGAAGATTGCCGGGTGCCAGTAGAAAATCTGGTGGGATCAGAAGGCGATGGCTTCAAGATTGCCATGAAGGGACTTGATGGCGGACGGCTTAATATCGGGGCCTGTTCATTGGGCGCGGCGCAGCAATGCCTGAATCTTACCGTGCAATATATGGCCGAGCGCAAACAGTTTGGCAAAAGTCTAAACAAATTTCAGGCTCTGCAATTCCGCATTGCTGATATGGCCACGGAACTGGAAGCGGCGCGGCTTTTGCTTCACAAAGCGGCAACCAAGGTGGATGAGGCGGCACATGACGCTACTCATTTTGCCGCCATGGCCAAGCGGCTTGCCACCGATACCGGCTTTAAAGTGGTTAATGAGGCATTGCAACTTCACGGCGGTTATGGTTATGTATCAGACTACCCTGTTGAGAGATTTCTCCGTGATCTCAGGGTCCATCAGATTCTGGAAGGCACTAATGAGATCATGCGTCTGATCATCTCTCGAAATATTCTGGAGACTTAAAAATGACCACAGAAGCAGAAGTTCTTTTTGAGCAGCGCGGGTGCCTTGGTATTATCACCCTGAACCGCCCGAAGGCACTAAATTCTCTCAGCACTGGTATGTGCGCTTTGATGGATGAGGCCCTTACCAAATGGGCCACAGATGATGCTATCGGAGCGGTGATAATTCAGGGGGCCGGGGAAAAGGCGTTCTGTGCCGGGGGCGATATTAAAACACTGGCAGAGAATAGCCCTGAAGATCATCATAAGGCGACCGAGTTTTTTGCCACCGAATATGTCATGAACAGCCGGATTTATCATTTCCCCAAACCCTATATCGCATTACTTGATGGTATCACCATGGGCGGCGGTGTCGGCGTATCTGTCCATGGCTCCCACCGCATAATTACCGAGCGTTGCTTGTTCGCCATGCCGGAATCAGCCATTGGCCTGATCCCTGATGTGGGCGGCAGTTATTTTATGCCCCGTCTTCCGGGTAATCTAGGTCTGTATCTTGGCCTGACCGGGGTGCGCCTCAAGGGGGCAGATATTCTTTATGCCGGAATTGGCACGTCCTATATGACGTCTGACCGGATTGATGCCTTTGTCACCGCCCTGGCCGGGGCGGACATTGCAGATGCCACTGATGTGGACCGGGTCATAGCTGAATTTGCCGAAGACCCCGGCGAGGCCCCACTGGACGAATTCCGTGACTTGATTGATGCCGCCTTTGGCGAAAGCAGTCTGGAAGCTATCGAAGATCATCTGGATGCCATTGATCATGAATGGGCGGCAAAAACCTTGTCGAAGCTGTGGAAGATGTCCCCCATCAGCATGAAAGTGATTATCGAGCAGATTTTACGGGGTGCTACCCTTGAATTTAATGATGCCATGAAAATGGAATATCGCATTGTCAGCCATATTGTGTCTTATCAAAGTGATTTTTATGAAGGAGTGCGGGCGGTGCTGATCGACAGGGATCAGAATCCTCACTGGAATCCGAGACGGACTATTGATGTGACGGATGAGATGGTTGCCGAGCATTTTGAAAATCTGGGCGACAAGGAACTCAAGCTTTAAAGAAGGAAATACTGATGGCAAAAATTGGATTTATTGGCCTTGGTAATATGGGTGGCGGTATGGCCCGCAATATGCTCAAGGCCGGGCATATCTTGAAGGTTTTTGACCTGAACGACCAGGTGGTCGCTGATATTTGTGAAAAAGGGGCAACAGCAGCATCAAGTGCGGTGGATGCTGCAACGGATGTGGACGCGGTGGTTACGATGCTGCCCGCGGACAAGCATGTAAAGTCTGTTTATCTGGGTGACGAGGGCCTGATCGCGGCGGCGACAACAGGCACTCTCTTGATGGATTGCTCAACCATAGATGTGGACAGCGCGCGCGAAGTTGTAGCGGCGGCAACAGACGCAGGCATGAGTATGGTTGATGCCCCGGTATCAGGTGGCGTTGCGGCGGCAGCGGCGGGTAGCCTGACTTTCATGGTTGGCGGTACTGAAAATGCCTTTGCCGCAGCGGAGCCTTATCTTGAACATATGGGAGCCAATATCATTCATGCTGGCAAGGCCGGATCGGGACAGGCGGCAAAAATCTGTAATAATATGATGCTGGGTATCCAGATGATTTCCGTATCCGAAGCCTTTATTCTGGCGGAAAAACTAGGACTGGAGGCAGAAAAACTTTTTGCCATATCGTCCAAGGCATCAGGCCAATGCTGGTCGCTGACATCCTATTGTCCGGTGCCGGGACCGGTGGCCACTTCCCCGGCCAATAATGATTATAAAGCGGGGTTTGCGGCGGCCATGATGCTTAAGGATTTACGTCTGGCCCAGGAAGCCGCAACATCTGCCGGGGCCAACACCCCACTGGGGAAAATGTCACGGGATTTATATGAGAAGTTCACCGATATGAGCGCAGATGACATGGATTTTTCCGGTATTATCAATATGTTACGTAATCGATGACTTTTATGAACAGAAGTTAATCAAACCATTCAGGAATGATTAAGGCGGTTTTTTATACTCTGTATCTATTCACTTTGACATGAAAGGTACAGACGATGAAAAAGACAACAAAAATTCTGATGATGGCAGGCCTGTTAATTGTGACCATCGCTATGGGATCGGCGACAGCGTCAGCCCGTAATGACAGGCATGTGCAAAAACAAGATCACCGACAGGTGCAAAAGCATACCAACAAGCACCAACAAAAACACTTTCGCAAGCATACGCGCAAGCATTTTAACAAACATTCCCGTAAACACGCCAATAAACATAGTCGCAAACATTACCGTAAACTTGCCTCTAATCATAGTCGCAAACATTACCGTAAACATGCCTCTAATCATAGTCGCAAACATTACCGTAAACATGCCTATAATCATAGTCGCAAACATTACAAACGATCATATAGGAATAATATGGCATACAGAAGTGGCTATAATGCTTACGGGATTTCTTATTACCTGCCGGAAATTCACATAACTCCATATGGCATTGTGATGCATTTACACCCCGATGGCTCATACCGTAGAAATATATATGTAAGCAGAAATATGAGATAATAGTTAAATGATTACCCCGTTTCGGGGATTGTAACAATCATGCCGTCCAGCTTGTCAGTGATTTTTATCTGACAGCTGAGGCGGCTGTTTTTTTTCCGGTTGTCGAGAAAATCCAGCAGATATTGCTCATCTTCCTCCATTGCGCCGACGGCATTCTTAAAGGTATCCGGTATCAAAACATGGCATGTGGCGCAGGCACAACCACCTTCACAGTCGGCATCAATGCCGGGAATATCATTTTCTACGGCGGCATCCATTAATGTAACACCGGCTTTTGCGCTGATAGTGAGATTTTTTTTCTCGGGTGAAATAAATGTGATTGTTGTCATGATTATATGTTGCCGGGGATAGCGATGGCGCTGCTGTCTTTGACTTCCTCCATGACCACATAGGTATGGGTGCCGCTGATGTCGGCCAGGCTGGCAAGCTTTTCGGCGAGGAATTTTCGATAGTGAGTCATATCGCGGGTTCTGACCTTGATCAGATAGTCAAAGCCACCAGCTACCATATGACACTCCTGAACTTCCTCCATCTTCCAAATTTCCCGGTTGAATTTATCCAGCGCTTCAGTCGTTGTCCGGTCCAGAGATACTTCAATGAAAGATACCAACGCCGCACCAAGCAATTCTGAATCGAGCAAAGCGACATAGCCTTTTATATACCCTTCTTTTTCCAGCCGTTTGACCCGTTCCAGACAGGGGGTGGGGCTAAGATTGATGGTCTGGGCCAGCTTGACATTGGATAGCCTGCCATCTTTTTGAAGAATGTTCAGAATATTCTGGTCAATTTTATCCAGAGACTTCTGTTTTCCCATGTGTTTTTCAGTACTCATAGAGTTTTATTCTGTTTTAAAGCCGATTATCTAGATTTTATTTCAAATATATCCCCAATATAGCAGCACATTCTGCTTATGAAAAGCTATTCTGCGGTCTTGGCAGATTGTAACTAACTGGTTGTATATTAGGTGATTGTTTTTACTGAATAATATAGGTTCAAAAGACAATTATGCGGTTCTCTTTTGAGAGCTGGACAGTTTGGTTCTCGCGTGTTTATGAATGAGATAGATCGGGGTGGCTTGTCCGGTTATCTGAGAAAACTTATCGGGTATGAAATCCTCCTTTCATACTGTTGTGGCACTAAAGTGGTAGATTTTCTAATAACTTATAAGGACGCGAGACCATCTTTTCTTGGGGAATATCAGGTAATATTTGCCGGAGGGCAAAATATTGAAGTTAATGCTAAAAATTTCCCCAGAAAAAAAAGATTAATTAGTCGTTGACAGAGCTTGGTGAGAGGCGTAAACGGTGGCTGGATAAGGATTTTCTGCGATGCGCAGAATTAGGGTGGCATAAAATAGCCACATTGTTAGGTGATATTATACCTGTTTGCAGTATGATTTATACAAGGCGAGTGAAAGAGTAGGTAAGAATATGGCTGAAGAGACGGTTGAAGCATTGGCAAAGCAGCTGATCCGCAGATTAGGGCGGTCACAGGCAATGCAAATATGCCAGACCAATAAGTGGTTTCGGGTACTTGATCATATCAAGTCAGTTGATAAAAGCCTGAATACCAAATAAAAGGTTACAAGAGCTTATTGGCTCTGCGGGTTTACTCGGAGTATCAGAGCTATGTTCTTAAGTGTTTTTGACCTTTTTAAAGTCGGTATTGGCCCGTCCAGCTCCCATACAGTTGGACCAATGATTGCCGCACGAAAGTTCCTCCTGTCACTGGAGGAAGCAGATTTATTTCCCCAAATTGATAAAATTCATATTGATGTCTATGGCTCGCTAGCCCTGACCGGCATGGGCCATGGTACTGATACTGCCCTCCTGCTGGGACTGATGGGCCATGCACCGGAAAACATTGATCCCGACATCATTCAGAATGAACTGGCACAGGTGCGGACTTCCGGAAAAATAAACCTTCTGGGCAAGACTGTAATTTCTTTTGATGGCACCAAAGACATGACTTTCCTGATGGAGGAGCTATTGCCTCACCATACCAATGGATTGGGGTTTAAGACTTTTGACCAGAAGGGTGAATTGCTGTCCCGGGATAACTATTATTCTGTTGGCGGCGGATTTGTTGTCTCAGAAGCTGAAATGGGCAAAAACACCCAGACTCAGAAGCAGGCACCTGTGCCCTATCCCTTTGCTTCGGGCGACGAACTTATTGAACTCTGCAAACAGAATGACATGGATATTGCCCAGCTGATGCGGGCCAATGAAACCGCCTTGATAAGTGGCGAAGACCTCGCGTCCGGTATGGATGCCATCTGGCAGGCCATGGAAGACTGCATTGACCGGGGCTGCAACAAGCGCGGCTTATTACCGGGCGGGCTGAAAGTGGAACGGCGTGCAGCCCAGCATTATCAGGACTTATGCGGAAGTCAGGAACGTCAGCTTTGTGATCCGGCGGTTATCCTCGACTGGATTAACCTGTGGGCATTGGCGGTGAATGAAGAAAATGCCGCAGGTGGTCGGGTCGTCACAGCACCCACTAATGGTGCGGCAGGAATTATTCCGGCAGTATTGCGTTATTTTGATCGCTTTTATAACCAGAAAGCCATGGATGGTATTTATGACTTCCTGCTGACGGCTACCGCGATCGGATCACTTTATAAAAAGAACGCTTCCATATCTGGCGCCGAAGTTGGTTGTCAGGGTGAAGTAGGGGTGGCCTGCTCAATGGCGGCGGGGGCCTTGACCGCGGTTATGGGCGGGACAGTGGAACAGGTTGAAAATGCCGCAGAAATTGGCATGGAACATAATCTTGGCCTGACCTGCGATCCCATCGGCGGTCTGGTGCAGGTACCCTGCATAGAACGTAATGCCATGGGTGCAGTTAAGGCCATTGACGCCAGCCGTCTGGCCCTGCGCGGTGACGGCAAACATATGGTGTCGCTGGACAAGGTTATCGAAACCATGCGTCAGACTGGCGAGGATATGAAAGTCACCTATAAGGAAACCGCACAAGGTGGCCTTGCAGTCAATGTCGTGGCCTGTTAATTTATCTCGTTGTAAATAGTATAATCATCTAGTAAATCAGCTTATTAATAGAGCAAATATTGTTATAACAGGTATTATAGCGAGATATACTGCTATAATTATGCTATATTTGCAGAATATATTAATATATTCAATAGAGGCTGTGATGTATAGTTTGGCAGAAAATTCAATCGATCAGGTTAAAAAAATATCTGAAATCCGTGCTGTTTTGAGGTCGGTTACTCATGCGGATGAGGAACAATGTATCACTAATCTGCTGGAAAGCAGCAGTCTGTCCGGGGATGCCCGCAAGCGGATTGTCATGACGGCCCGTAATCTGGTGACCCTGTCGCGGACAAAAAGCGATGATCAGGATACTATGGATTATTTTTTACAGGAATTTGGCCTGTCCAACCGGGAGGGTGTGGCCCTGATGTGTTTGGCAGAAGCCTTGCTGCGCGTGCCTGACGGCCTGACGGCGGATAAGCTGATTGCTGAAAAAATTCAATCCGGTGACTGGTCCGATCATAAAGGAAAGTCTGAGTCCATGTTCGTCAATGCATCTGTCTGGGGCCTGATGATGACCGGTGGCATCGTGACACTTGGTGATGATATGACGGATAATTTTTCCGGCTGGATGAAAAGACTGATTTCTAAATCTGGCGAGCCGGTTATTCGTAAAGCTGTGATTCAGGCCATGCGCATCATGGGCGGGCAGTATGTTCTGGGTCGGTCCATTGAAGAGGCCATAGATCGGGGCATCAGGGAAAATCGCCCGGAAACCCGTTTTTCATTCGATATGCTGGGCGAAGGGGCGCGAACCATCGCTGATGCGGACGAATATTTTGATGGCTATATGCAGTCTATAGAGACGGTTGGTGAAGCCAAAGACAAGGATACAGCTTACGCAGCACATGGTATTTCGGTAAAATTCTCCGCCCTGCACCCGCGTTATGAATATGCCCAGAAAGATATTATCATGGATGATATGCTGCCAAAAATCCGTACTCTTGTACTGGCGGCAAAAAAATATAATATCGGATTCACCATTGATGCCGAAGAGGCAGCGCGGCTGGATATTTCCCTTGATATTTTTGAGGCATTGGCCCGGGATCCTGATCTCGGGCAATGGGATGGTCTGGGCATAGTCGTGCAGGCCTATTTGAAGCGGGCACCATATGTGCTCGACTGGCTGTTTGCTCTTGGCCGTGAACTTGATCAGAAATTCATGGTGCGTCTGGTAAAGGGTGCCTACTGGGACAGTGAAATCAAGCATGCTCAGGAAATGGGTCTGCCTGATTATCCGGTCTATACCCGCAAACCCACCACGGACCTCAGCTATCAGATTTGTGCCGAGCGCATGATGCGGGCCAGAGATGTGATCTTTCCCCAGTTTGCCACTCACAATGCCTATACGGTGTCCCTGATTATGGAACTGGCGGGAGATACGCGTGATTTTGAATTCCAGCGTCTGCATGGCATGGGTCATCTACTCTATGACCAGCTTCAGGAAATCACCTCACCGCCAGTTAATATCAGGATGTATGCCCCGGTTGGCAGCCATGAAGATTTGTTGCCCTATCTGGTGCGGCGGCTGTTGGAAAATGGGGCCAACAGCTCCTTCGTCAACCGTTTTATGGATAAGAATATCGCCGTTGAGGAATTGATGCAGGACTGTGCGGAACTGGTTGAAGCGGCAAGTCCCCGCCGTCACGGCAAGATTCCATTGCCGGTGGATATTCTGTCCGCATCGGGACTGGAAGCGGGGCCGCGCAGGAATGCTGTCGGCATTGACCTTGATGACCCGACACTGGTGGATCCGCTAATTCAAAAAATGGACAAAGCCATGAAGGGCAGGATGAAGGTTGGTCCGATTGTCGGCGGCAAACTTTTAAAACGCCCGGCGGAGGATGTGCTCAGTCCGGCTGATACTGGCAAGGTTATCGGCAAGGTGGGAATTTCCACAGATGAAGACATTGATCTTGCCCTGAGGAAATCTGTGGCCGCCCAAAAAGCGTGGAATGCCAGGGGCGGCAAAGCCCGTGCGGATATATTAAACCGGGCCGCTGACCTGATGGAAGCCGCCCGCGAACCTTTAATGGCAATCATAATAAGAGAAGCCGGACGAACCATTGGCGATGCCTTGTCAGAGGTGCGCGAGGCGGTTGATTATCTGCGTTATTATGCTGTGCAGGCTGTGGCGAATTTTGAAGATCCGATAATATTGCCAAGCTGCACAGGTGAGCGTAACGAACTTTCCCTATGTGGTCGGGGAACTTTCCTTTGCATCAGCCCGTGGAATTTTCCCTTGGCCATATTTACCGGGCAGGTGGCGGCGGCGCTGGCAGCAGGCAATGCGGTAATTGCAAAACCAGCGGGACAAACCCCGATCATCGGCGGCGAAGCTGTAAGAATACTCCTGAACGCCGGTGTGCCGGGCGATGTATTACATCTGCTGCCCGGCCCCGGTTCCCGTATCGGCGGCAAGCTGGTTGCGGACGAGCGTATCAGCGGCGTGGTCTTTACCGGCTCCACCGGTACCGCCAAAATGGTCAACCGGACTTTGGCGGAAAGGGACGGCGCCATCGTGCCACTGATCGCAGAAACCGGCGGTCAGAATGTGATGATCGTCGATAGCACCGCCCTGCCGGAACAGGTGGTGGATGATGTTATTTCTTCGGCTTTTCAATCTGCGGGCCAACGCTGTTCTGCGCTGCGGGTATTGTTCTTACAGGAAGATGTAGCGGATAAAATCATTGAAATGCTACAGGGGGCCGTGGCCTGCCTGCGCATGGGTGATCCTGTGCGGCTGTCCACTGATGTGGGGCCGGTGATTGACAGTCAGGCTCGTAAGTCGCTGCTCGACCATGTGGTAATCATGGACAAGACGGCCACATTGCTGGCCGAAGTTCAGATGCCGGAGGATTGTGCGGCAGGTACTTTCTTCGCCCCGCGTATTTATGAAATCGGCTCGCTGGATCAATTGACCGAAGAAGTCTTTGGCCCGGTTCTTCATATCGTTCGTTATAAGGCACGTGACTTGGACAGGGTACTGGATCAGGTGCGCAATACCGGTTTTGGCCTGACGCTTGGCATCCATAGCCGGATAGAGGGTGTGGCGCGGGATATATTTAACCGGCTTGATGTTGGCAATACCTATGTTAACCGCAATATTGTCGGGGCCGTGGTCGGGGTGCAGCCCTTTGGTGGGCAGGGGTTATCGGGTACGGGGCCAAAGGCCGGTGGCCCGCGTTATATGTTCCGTTTTGCCACCGAAAAAACGCTCTCCATCAACACGGTGGCCACCGGCGGCAATGCGGAACTTTTTACTCTGGATTAGGAACACAATAAAAAACGGCGACCCGAAGGCCGCCGTTTAAATA
>JAJFIP010000006.1 GCA_021774875.1 Emcibacter sp. | reverse complement strand
GCGGAAGCGGGTAATGGTAAAGACCAGTTCATTGGTGGTGATGCCACTTTCCTTGAAATAATAGGCCCCGACAATCCAGTTGAGTTTTTCTTCAAAAGCCGTACCAAGAATCTGTAATTCCTGAGTGAATTGTTGCTGTTCCAGAACATCGGTAAACTGGGATATAGTATGGGGGGAATGGTCGCCGTCACGGCCAAAGAAGGCATCCAGATCGCGGTAAGCCGTGATTGAACGCAGGGATATATTATCATTAACTGCCCAGTCGATATTCAGATTTACCGCCCAGAGATCCGCTTCGGAGAATATAGGTGCCGTTCCTGATGTTCTTTCTTCGCCATTAAAGTTAAACCGGTCATCAAAACATCCCGGAACTGCCAGATTTAGTGTTTGGCCGGGGAAGGCGCAGGGGGCCGGTGGGCCACCTGCGGCAAGATTGGCGCCAACATTATGAATGGTCACCATAGGCGGCGGTGGGGCAAGGCTGAGCGGATTTGGACCGAAGTAATTAATGCCAATCATGGTCAAGGCCGGTCCGTTTTCCCGGTCACGACTACCTTCAATGGACAGGGATATTTCAAGGTCTTCATTCGGGACCATCAGGAATGTTGCCCGCCCGGTCAGGGTATCATCATCGCCAAGGTCCAGGCCGTCATCGCGAAAAACATAGCCATCCTGTTTCATATAGGCGACGGCAAATTTACTGAAAAATTTATCAGAAATTGGCAGATTGACTGATCCTTTGAGGTTGATACGGTTATCGGTTCCGTAAGTGGCAGAAACTGCACCCTCCAATTCTTCATGGGGTTTTTTTGTAGTGATGCTGATGGCACCGCCAATGGTGTTACGGCCAAATAGAGTTCCCTGCGGACCTTTCAGAACTTCCACACGTTCCACATCCACAAGGTCCAGAATACCGCCAACGGACCGGGCAATATAAACCCCGTCCACATAAAGACCAACGCCCGGATCAACGGTGGGCAGAAATTCTTTCTGCCCGACACCGCGAATATATATGGCTGCGGAATTACTGGCTCCGCCAAAGCTCGGGTTATTCTGGAACGACAGGTTTGGCGTGAATTGGGCAATTTCACCGATATTTGTCACGCCCCGATATTCAAGGCTGTCACCGGAAAAGGCCGAAATGGCAATAGGGGTGCTTTGCAGACCTTCTTCCCGCTTCCGGGCGGTCACAGTAATTTCTTCCAGAAGCCAGCCTGTGCTGTTGTCATCATCCACCGCATAAGCAGCAACAGGAGCAGTGAGCATCAGGGATGTCAGAACAGAGCTATACAACAGTCGTGTTGTCAGACTTGTTCTATTAGGGGAACTATATATTCTTTGCATATTGGCCTCCGCATAGCAGGTTTTTATTTTCACTTGATGTTGTTTAATATGTTAAACAAAATGAATTTATTATATTTTTTAATAAGTATTTTTATAATATAATTCCATTAGTATTTTCCGATTATCGATGTGGTGCTATTCAGATAATGCAGTCGCTGTTTATTTAGTGCGTCTTTTCCATGTTTTTCGGGCCTGATAGGCGGTTCACTCAAAAAACTGTACAATAGGCAAAGACCGTTTCATAATTGGCTCTGAAACCAAGAATTGAGAATGAAAATGAATAACATTTCTGCACCAGTCTCTGGCCCGTTTTCCGCGCCACTTTGGCAGAGTGCATTTCGCCCGTTTTATCTGCTTGGGGTGCTTTATGGCCTTGGGGTGATGGCGGTGTGGATTTTAACCACATATGGGGTTGTTGAATTTACCCCGGCACTCTATAGCCTGTCGGCCTGGCATGGCCATGAAATGGTTTTCGGATTTTCCGGGGCTGTTGTTGCCGGATTTATCCTGACTGCGCTGCCGGGATGGGCGGGAACGGAAGAAATCAGCGGCGGTCGGCTGGCACTTCTGGTTCTGCTGTGGTTTCTTGGCAGGATAGCAATTTATAGCAGTGTTTTCGTCCCGGCTTTCGTGGTTCTGCTCCTGGATTGCAGTCTTTATCTCGTGGCTACTTTTATGGTGTTGCCGGGATTGCTGCGGGCGGAAAATAAACATTATCTGGCACTGCTGCCGATCCTGTTAATGCTGTGTCTGGGTAATGTGGTTTTTCATCTGGCGATCATGGACGGTGATATGGCCCGGGCCTCATGGGGTATTCAGATCGGACTTATGGGGATTGTGGTAAAATTCATTCTGGCCGGTGGCTTCCTGACCACAATATTTACCGGCAATGCGCTAAGGCAAAAGGATGGCCCGGAACTAAACGTTAACCCATTACTGGAATATATCTCGGCTTTATCTCTGGGGCTTTTTATCTACGGTGCCTTGTCTGATGTTTCGGACATGGTTGCCGCAGGCTTTGCTTTTATTGCCGCTGGGGTGCAAATAGTGCGGTTTTTGCGCTGGCGAACTCATCTAATTCTTGATGCGCCGTTGGTGCTGATCATGCATCTGTCTTATCTGTGGTTTATCAGTGCCCTTATTTTATTCGGGGCAGCAGCATTTTTAGATGAAATCAGCAGCCAAATCTGGCTCCATGCCTTCACCGTTGGTGCGCTCAGCCTGATGATGTTGTCGCTGTTAACGCGGGTGTCTCTGCGCCATACCGGACGCTCATTAATTCCGTCCAAAGTAATGATAGTGTCTTTTGCCAGTATATTTATAGTCGCGTTTTTGCGCGTTATGGTGTCAATGGAAATTTTGCCAGATAATTGGTTGCCCGTAACCGCTGTGATCTGGTCAGTTTCTTTCATTATATATATACTCTTGCATGGTCTGATGCTGATCAGACCCAGTCTTCCAAAACAACAAGGCCAGAAAGGCCGCGCTTTGGAAACCCCCTCATGACAATCCAGCGCAGAATCTAAATAGCACCCGCACCATATGAATAGACGAGCTGTCTTTATGGGTTCAAGCTGATTGGGAATTGCATGAGGAGATCATAATGACCAGTCGCGTGATGCAGGACTTTAACCTGTTGCTGCCGGAAACTGTCCCTGAAGCCTTGGGCTTGCTCGCCAGCCATAAAGATAAAGCCACTATTTTGGCCGGGGGAACAGACCTGCTGGTAGCTCTGAAATTTGACTATGCCATAGATAATGTCATATCGCTTGCCCTGATTTCTGGGCTGGATGAATTGGCTTTTGATCCATTGCTCGGCCTGACCATTGGGGCCAAGGTCACCATTGCGGATATTGTGAAATCAGAGGAAGTGAAGCAACATTATCCGGCACTTTGGCAATCGGCTGTCATTTTTGCCACGCCGCAGTTGCGTAATACGGCCACGGTTGTCGGAAATATACTCCGGGCATCGCCAGCCGGAGATTGCAGCCTTGCCCTTTATGCCCTTGGAGGAAAAGTGACATTGGAAAGCACGTCAGGCCGACGGGATGTTTATCTGGATGATTTCTGGCTTTCATACGGCGTTACCGCCCGACAGGATGATGAACTGGCCATAGCCGTGACAGTTCCGCCACCGGGGCAGGGTCAGAAAAGCGCCTTCCGCCGTATGACCCGGGTGACAGAGGATCTGTCCAAGATTAATGCCGCTGTTTGTCTGCAGATGGATGGCAACAAGTGCGTGGCTGCGCGGGTCGCCATGGGCTGCGTCGGCCCGACATTGGTCCGGCTGATTAATGTGGAAAAAAGCCTCGAAGGGGAGGAGATTACAACTGATCTTCTTCAGGCAATATCAGACACAGTTGCTTCAGATATTAATCCCATAGATGACATACGTTCTTCAGCTGAATACAGACTGAAGGTGGCGGGAGTTCTGGTGAAGCGAGTGATTAATCTGGCTCTGAATGGAGGAAGTGATCAATGAAAAAACATGCTATTACATTAACCGTCAATGGTGAAGAACGGGATTTGATTGTTCCCTCCAATCGTACCCTTCTGGACGCGCTCAGGGATGATCTGGGTTTTACAGACACCAAATATGGCTGCGGTACCGGCGAATGCGGGGCCTGCACAGTGCTGGTTGATGGCACCACAAGCATTAATGGCTGTCTGACTCTCGCAGCCACCATGGATGGCAGGTCAATCACGACGGCGGCGGGACTGGCCCGTGACGGCGACCTGCATCCCGTGCAACAGGCCTTCATTGATAATGACGCCATTCAATGTGGTTTCTGCACCCCGGGTATGGTGCTCAAAACCATCAGCATACTGGATGAAAACCCCAATCCCAGCGAGGCAGAAATTCGTCAGGGACTGGAGGGCAGCATCTGCCGCTGTACAGGATACACCAAAATTGTCGAGGCTGTGCAGGATGCCAGCAACCGGCTTTCAGGGCTAGGAGAATAATCATGGGTGATCTAAAAGTCGTTGGAAAAAGGGTCGAACGGGTTGATGTAAGAGCCAAGGTAACGGGCGGTGCGCTATATGCCGCCGACGTTCAACTGGCTGGCATGTTGTATGGCAAGATTATCCGCTGTTATGATTATGCTCATGCCCGGGTGACGTCCCTTGATCTGTCGGATGCGGCAGAATGTAAGGGTGTGATTAAAGTGCTTGGCCCCAAGGATGTCACCCAAAGGGAATATAACGCTTCTGTGCTGGATATGATGGTATCTGCCGATATGCGTGGCGTGCTGGGTGATATTGATGACCAGAGCATTTTTACAGACCATTTGAAGCATTATGGTGATGCCATTGCGGCTGTAATCGCCACCTCGGAAGCAGCCGCCGAGAGGGCCGCAGAAAAAATCAGGGTCACTTATGAGGAACTGCCGGTTTATCTGACCGCAGAAGCATCCAAACAGCCGGATGCGCTACAGTTCCGCCCTGAAAAGCCGGGCAACCGCGCATTCGAGCTGCCAGAAATGGCGTTCCCGGGTAATGTCTATGCCTGGGGTGAGGTGGAAGAGAGTTTTTCGGAAGCTGATTTCATTGTCGAAGATACATTTTACGTCTCCAAGCAAAAACAATGTCAAATGGAACCGGGCAGCTACATTGCCCTTTATGATGACCAGCAGCGGCTGAATTGTTGGACATCGACCCAGATGCCGAAGCTGGTACAAAAAAAGCTGGCCAATCTGTTTGAATTGCCCATGACCCGGGTCAGAATAAATGCCACTGTCATTGGTGGCGGCTTCGGGGCGCGGCTTGGCATGGTGCTGGAGCCTGAAACATGCGCCCTTGCCATGGCGGTGCCGGGTCGTCCGGTCAAGTTACTGTCGCCACGGGAAGAAGACTGGCTCACTTCCCCCTCCCGCCATCCGGGCAAATACTGGATGAAAATGGGCTTCAAGAAAGACGGCACGCCGGTGGCCTGTGATGCCAAATTTGAAAATTACAAAGGGGCTTATTATGTGGATGCGTCCGGCACGGCCTTTACCACGGGGGCCTGGCTTGGTGGCATGTATAAATTTGACAGCCTGCGCTACCGGGGCGAATCCTATTATACCAATCAGAGCATCTGCGGTGCTTTTCGCGGATACGGTAATCCCCAGACAAATTTTGTTATGGAACAACTGGTTGACCGGGGTTGCACCCAACTGGGGATTGACCCTATTGAGTGGCGCAAGAAATGGCACAAGACGGTTGGCGATGATGGCTGGTGCATGGGTGTTCCCTATAACAGTTGTGCGCTGGATGAATGTCTGGACCGGGCGGCTGAGGCCATTGGCTGGACAGAAAAACGCGCCAAATACCAGAACCAGACTGGCGTGAAGCGCCGGGGGATTGGGGTTGCGGTTATGAACCATACCAGCGGGGCCATGCCCATGCTGTTGGAACATACGGTTTGTGATGTTTTGCTGCATCAGGACGCGACCGCAACCATCAATCTCGCCTGCTCTGATATGGGACAGGGATCCCATACCACACTTCGTCAGGTAGCGGCGGAAGTTCTGGATTTTGATTATGATGATGTTCATATCGCAACGGGAAATACCGATGCCGCAGGATTTGATATTGGGGCTCATGCCAGTCGTACACTTTATGTGGGCGGCGGGGCGGTGAAACAGGCCTGCGAAGATGTCAGACGCCAGCTATTTGATCGGGCTGCCCTGGAATTGGAAGAGGATGCCGCCAATCTATATATGGAAGATAAAATTATCCATGTGAAGGGCGCATCAAACAAGTCAATTTCCGTCCAGACCCTTGCCGATCAGGGCGTTAATAATTTTATGAACCCTGAAAATGGTGAACTCATTGGCCAACCCGGTCAGATACAGGGCTATGCCAGCTTCTTCCCGCCCCATAACGCACCGCCATTTGGGGCGACCATTGCCGAAGTTGAAGTGGATATGGAAACCGGAGAGGTCAAGGTACTGGAACTGGTCAATGCCCATGATGTGGGTAAAGCCATTCATCCGGGCGTTGTTGAAGGCCAGCTTGACGGTGGGGCACAACAGGGGCTTGGTATGGCACTGACGGAGGAGACCTATTTTGATGAAAAGGGCATCTGCCTCAATAACAGTTTTACCGACTATAAAATGTTCGGGCCTTCGGATATGCCAAAAATGACCAATATTCTGGTGGAAAATCCCGATCCCACCGGGCCGTTCGGGGCCAAGGGGGTCGGCGAAGCCGGAATTGTGCCGCCGGTAGGGGCCACGGCCAATGCTATTTTCAATGCCATTGGTGTTCAGATACTGGAAGCCCCGATCACGCCGGAAAAAATCCTTAAGGCTTTGGAGGAAAAAGCGAACGTTTCATAAAGTGATATGTTTTACTAACTGCCAAGCCGCCTTCTCTCCCAATTATAGAAGGCGGCTTTTTTTTGCTTACCGATTGGCGCCCGGCACCCATAGTACATCACCAGCCCCATTACCATTGAGGGCGCGGCTCATGACAAAGGCATGATCGGACAGGCGGTTGAGATAACGGATAACCACCGGGTTAATGTCTTCGGTTTCGGCGGTCTGCACCAAAAGACGTTCGGCTCGCCTGACAATGGTTCGGCATAGATGTAGAGCCGCCGACGCTTCACTACCACCGGGCAGAATGAAAGATTCAAGTGGGGAGAGGTCGGCATTCATCTGGTCAATTTCCTGCTCTAGGCGGGTGACCTGAGAGTCTATAATTCTTAGCTCATATTCAGATTTTACAGATTTGGGCGGGGTTGAGACATCGGCTCCGGCATCAAACAGGTCATTCTGGATGCGCGATAACATGTCATCATAAATACCTTTGGTATGAAGTCGGGCGATGCCGTAAGCCGCATTGGCCTCATCAATAGTGCCGTAGGCTTCGATGCGGGCGGCATATTTGGGCTGGCGGCTGCCATCAGTCAGGGATGTCTGGCCCTTGTCACCGCCTCTGGTATATATTTTGGTCAGCTTTACCATGTCATACTCATGTGTAAAGCAACAGATACAGCACGACCAGAATCAGCGTGGTAAACTGGGAAATAATCCGCGCCTGCATTAATTTGTTGCCGTGTTTTTTGTTGAAAGTGCCGCCCTGGCCCATGGTAGCCACCCCCACAAGCATAATGCCACCGGTGATAATTATGCCGATAATAATCAGGACCAAAAGCCAGTTCATATGAAAATACTCCCTTTTATCTTAGTAAGGTAACCCTTATTTTACAACTTTTCTCATCAGAAATCCTTATTTAAATAATCTTGTGCAGTATGAATAATACGCAAAAGCTCAATTCCTTTTGGATTATCAATAGGCTCATACAAGAAAAGGTAATTTTTGTAAGGGAAAATACGGATATTTGGCAGGTTAGGTAATCTCGCCTCACCCACATATGGTGTTTCTGAAAGTAAAGATATTTTAGCCGATAATTCATCGGCAAAACTGGCTGCTCTTACAGGGTTATCATGCGCAATATAATCATAGATGGTTTCAAGGTCATCTATTGCCGCTCGCCGCCAAACAACATGAACCATTATTCCCCTAACCAGTCGTTACGCTTACGGGCAAGGAAATCATCCACATCAAAATCTTTAATAATACCGCTTTTAATGCCATCGAGGGCGGCTTGCTCTAATCGTTTCACAACAGAAGCCCTTTGTTCTTCCTGATCGATCAAAAGGCGTAAGCCCGCCCGCATTATTTCACTCACATTCTGAAAACGCCCTAATTCAATAAGATTGGCAATATCTTTTTGCTGGTGTTCGGTAAGTGAAACGCTTGGATTTCTTACCATTATTCATGTTCCTTTCATAAATGCACTAACATAGTGTAGCAAATATAACTACATTATACAAGAATACATTTCAGGTTAAAATCTTCAATATCTGCTATTTTTACTAATTTTAACTTTTTTAATTAACATTTACTTATCACTCACTATTATTTCTTCTGAAGGAGGTATTGATCCAGCAGACATAGCAGAACACCAAGTAGAAAGTGGGTAGAGAATATGTGGAATGATCCATTTGGTAATGATGTCTGGACTAGCAAAGGTCAAGAATATCTAGCTCAATTTTACGAAAGAGACGAGAAGCCAAATTATGGGGTCATTGATCGTGGGTATCAATGGAAGGAAGTATTCTTGCAAAACGGTACGGAAGTAAAAATGACATATAAAGGAAGGGCAAAGTTTTCTCGAATAGTTCATGAGAACTTGATTGATGAAGATGGTGTAAAATTTGATTCTCCGGCAAAATGGGCAAATGCTGTTGCTAATAACACAAGTAGAAATGCATGGAGGGATATTTGGGTCAAATTTCCAGACACTTCAAAATGGGTTTTTGCAGATGATATAAAAAGAAAGACCAAGGCGCAGGTAAATTAATTATAGCACCTGATGATGCAATAATAACCGCTTATAAACCAAATAAAAAAAAGCAACATCAATTGTTGTCGTGTTAGGTATTCAAAGTAGATCGTTTATATCATTTACAATTTTTCCGCTATTTTCCGGGCAATGTCAATATAGATCGCGGTGTGATCACTATCGGGGGATTGGGCGACTATGGGCGTGCCATTGTCAGATGTTGTTCTGATGTCCATATGAAGCGGGATTTCGCCGAGGAAATCAACGCTTAAGTTCTCCGCCACTTCTCTCGCACCACCGTGTCCAAAAATGTCTGATCGCTCGCCGCAGGACGGGCACAGGAAATAGCTCATGTTCTCGATGATGCCAAAAACTTCTGTATCGGTTTTCTCAAACATGTCCAGCCCCTTGCGGGCATCGGTGAGTGCAATGTCCTGAGGGGTCGACACCACAACAGCCCCATCAATATCTATGGTCTGGGCGAGGGTGAGCTGCACGTCCCCGGTTCCCGGCGGCAGGTCGAGTACCAGTACGTCAAGCTCGCCGTTAACATCCCATTTGGTATCGGCAGTCATCTGTTTGACCGCACTCATAACCATGGGGCCGCGCCAGATGGTGGCAGTATCCTGTTTCATCAGATAACCCAGCGACATGCTGACAAGGCCGTGACTTATAATTGGGATGATCTTCTTATCTTCATCCTGTGCGGGTTGAACAGTCACCCCAAGCAGCATCGGGATCGAGGGACCGTAAATATCCACATCAAATATTCCGGCTTTAAGACCCAGTGTTTGCAGGGCCAGAGCCAGATTGACGGCGGTGGTGGATTTGCCAACCCCGCCTTTGCCACTAGCGACCGCGACTACATGCTTGACGCCGGGAATTTTTCTGGTGTTCTTCAGCGGGCCTGTACCCTTGACGGGAGATTGCATTTCGGGGACTTCTTTGGTCTGGCTCCGTTCTGCCGTAAGTACAGAGACAACCCTGTTTATGCCGGGGACTGCCATCAGTTTTGCATCACAGCTTTTCCTGATCTGTTCCATCATTTCAGCTTCGGCAGGGTTAATATTGAGGCTAAAAGCCACGTCACCATTCTTAATCACCAGCCCCTGCACCATACCTAGCGAGACAATATCCACGCCCTTATTCGGGTGATGGATGGTTTTCAATACATTCAGTAGCTGTTCGTGCTTGATCTCAGACATAAAATACCTATTTATTATACTGTTGTTATTCTATTGTTCCGGCCCCACAGTTGGAATATAAGGATTAAGAATTTTTTTTACAGGGGGAAGATGCTTTTTCCCGTTGTTGGATAATATTTTTTATATGCAAGGAGCTTACATATGCCGTGGCAAAATAATAATGGTGGCAAAGATCGTGGACCCTGGGGCAGTGGCCCGGGTGGAGGTGGTCAGGAACCACCAAATATTGACGAATTGATCCGCAAGGGTCAGGATAAATTCCGCAATACCTTTGGCGGTGGCGGCAGTGGCAGAGGTGGCGGCAGGGGCCTGCTCATGATGATCGTCATGATGTTTCTTATCGGGTATCTCTATGCAGCTTTTTATAAAGTTCAGCCCGATGAAGCGGGGGTTGTTCTGCGGTTTGGCAAGTGGATCGAGACCAAAGGCACTGGCCTTCATTTCCACTTCCCGCCCATTGATCAGGTGATCATCCCCAAAGTTACCGCCGTCAACAAGATTGATGTTGGTTTTGGCGGGGGCAAAAAAGAACGCCAGATGCTGACCGGGGACGAAAATATCGTCGATGTGCAATATTCAATTCTGTGGCGGATCAAGGATCCGGCGCGGTTCCTGTTTAATCTGGAACAACGCGAGCAAAGCATCAAGTCGGTGTCGGAAAGTGCCATGCGTGAAGTGGTGGCCAGAATGGCCATTGAACAGATTATGACATCGGAACGGCTGGAAATTGAAATTGAAGTGCGCGGCATCATGCAGGCTGTGCTCGACAGTTATGAAGCCGGTATTGAAATTACCCAGATCAAGATGGATACGGTATCGCCACCGAGTCAGGTGTCTGAAGCCTTCAACGATGTGCAGAAGGCCGAGGCGGACCGGGATAAGACCATCAATGAAGCCAAGAAATATCAGAATAAGATAGTGCCGACCGCCCGTGGTCAGGCGGAAAGAATGAATCAGGAAGCCGAAGCCTATAAAGCCCGCGCCATTACCAAGGCGGAGGGTGAAAGCGCGCGCTTTCTATCGGTTTATGAGCAATATAAGCTGGCCAAGGATGTGACCCGCAGGCGGCTGTATCTTGAAACCATGGAAAGAATTCTCGGTAATACGGACAAGGTAATTCTGGAAAATGAAAATAGCGGTGTGCTGCCTTATTTACCACTGCCCGCCATTAAGAAACAGAATTAGGAGTGGATAAAGACAATGAATAATTTAAAGACATTAATAATATTAATCATCTTCGGCGCCAGTGTGGTTGTGCTGGGAGCGTCAATCTTTACCGTCAGGGAAACCAATCAGGCATTGGTTCTGGAACTGGGCAAATGGAAGAAAACCGTGATTCAGGCCGGGCTGCATTTTAAAACTCCCTTCATACAGGACGTGGTTTATTTCGATAAGCGGATTTTGCTGCTTGATACCCCGGAGCTGATTGTCATCACTCAGGATCAGAAACGGATCATCGTTGATGCTTTCACCGAATTCCGCATTGAAGACCCGCTGAAAGTCTATCAGGCGGTGCGTAATGTTGCCGGGGCTGAATCACGGCTGTCAATCATCATCAACTCTAACCTGCGCAAGGTTTTTGGTCAGCGTGAATTTAAAGATGCCCTGTCCGGCGAGCGTCGTGCGCTGCGCAAGGCTATTTCAGATTCCGTCAAAGATGAAGCCGAAGCCCTTGGCATCAAGGTGGTGGATGTGCGAATTAAACGCACCGACCTACCCGCCGAAAACAGCAAGCC
>JAJFIP010000050.1 GCA_021774875.1 Emcibacter sp. | reverse complement strand
GCGCTTATGGGATCAAACATGCAACGTCAGGCCGTGCCGCTCCTTAAAGCGGAATCGCCCTTTGTAGGAACTGGAATGGAACGGGTTGTCGCCCGTGATTCCGGAGCGTCCATTGTGGCGGACCGGGCCGGAATTATTGATCAGGTGGATGCCCGTCGTATTGTGATCCGGGTTAGCGAAGATGTGGAAGAGGGCAAGTCCGGTGTAGATATTTATACTCTGCGTAAATTCCAGCGTTCTAATCAGAATACCTGTATCAACCAGCGTCCTCTTGTGAAAGTGGGCGATATAGTTGGTCGCGGTGATGTATTGGCCGATGGGCCTTCGACCGATATGGGTGAACTGGCACTTGGTCGTAACGTGTTGGTGGCTTTCATGCCATGGAATGGATATAACTTTGAAGACAGTATCCTCATTTCCGAACGGATCGTGAAGGACGATGTCTTTACCTCAATCCATATTGAAGAATTACAGGTCATGGCCCGGGATACCAAGCTTGGTCCGGAAGATATAACCCGTGATATTCCTAATGTGGGTGAAGAAGGCCTGAAAAACCTTGATGAAGCCGGAATTGTATATATTGGTGCTGAAGTACATCCGGGCGATATTCTGGTTGGCAAGATCACACCAAAAGGCGAAAGCCCAATGACACCGGAGGAAAAACTTCTCCGCGCTATCTTTGGCGAGAAAGCCGCCGATGTGCGTGATACTTCCATGCGCCTGTCGCCGGGTGTTGCTGGTACCGTGGTTGAGGTGCGGGTCTTTAACCGTCATGGCATTGACAAGGACGAACGTTCCATAGCGATCGAACGCGAGGAAATTGAACGTCTCAGTAAGGACCGCGAGGATGAACAGGCCATTCTGGACCGCAGTATTTATACCCGTCTGCAGCCATTGCTTCTGGGCAATGTGGTTGCTAAAGGCCCAAGTGAAGTTTCCAAAGGTGATAAGATTACCGAAGAACTACTGGATGATGTAGCCAAAGGTTTGTGGTGGCAGATTGCGGTTAATAACGAGAAAACCATGGAAAAAATTGATGCCCTGCATCAGAAATTCCAGGAAGACCGTGACCGTCTGCGGGCCCGCTTTGAAGAAAAAATCGAGAAACTGCAACGTGGTGACGAACTTCTTCCAGGTGTGCTGAAAATGGTCAAAGTCTTTGTTGCTGTGAAACGTAAACTGCAACCGGGCGATAAAATGGCTGGTCGTCATGGTAACAAGGGTGTGATTTCACGCATATTACCACAGGAAGACATGCCGTTCCTTGAGGATGGTACGCCGGTTGATATTGTACTTAATCCGCTTGGGGTTCCGTCGCGCATGAACGTGGGGCAGATTCTGGAAACACATCTTGGCTGGGCATCACGTTCACTGGGGGTACAGGTTGCAGAGTTGCTGGACAATTATACCTTTGATCAGAAACAGAAGGCGGACGAACTAAGGGGTAAATTCAAGAAGGTTTACTCACCTGAACAGTATAAAGCCGAAGTGGCACCGCTGAACGATGAAGATACCATCGAAATGTCAGGCAACCTGCGGAACGGTATTCCCATCGCGACACCTGTCTTCGATGGTGCTCATGAAGCAGATATATGTGATATGTTGGAAATGGCTGGCGTGGATGCTTCTGGTCAGGTTGAACTATATGATGGCCGTACTGGTGAAAAATTCGACCGTAAAGTGACGGTTGGTTATATCTATATGCTGAAACTTCACCATCTGGTTGATGACAAGATTCATGCCCGTTCCATTGGCCCTTACTCGCTGGTTACACAACAGCCTCTGGGTGGCAAGGCCCAGTTTGGCGGTCAGAGATTTGGTGAGATGGAAGTTTGGGCACTACAGGCTTATGGGGCGGCCTATACTTTGCAGGAAATGCTTACCGTCAAATCGGATGATGTTAATGGCCGGACCATGGTTTACGAAGCCATTGTTCGCGGTGATGACAGCTTTGAGGCCGGTATTCCCGAATCCTTTAACGTGCTGGTCAAGGAAATGAAATCCTTGTGCCTGAATGTTGAACTTTTGAATATCGCCCAGTAAACCGGATATGAACAGGAGATAAAGGCTATGCGCCAGGAAGTTATGAATTTCTTCAACCCGGTTTCAAAACCGGAGACTTTTGATACCATTAAAATCACCATTGCAAGTGCTGAGCATATCCGCTCGTGGTCTTTTGGTGAAATCAAGAAACCGGAAACCATCAATTACCGCACATTCAAGCCGGAAAAAGATGGTCTGTTTTGTGCCCGTATTTTTGGCCCCATGAAAGACTATGAATGTCTGTGCGGCAAATACAAGCGCATGAAATACCGGGGCATCACCTGTGAAAAATGTGGTGTGGAAGTTACGCTGAGCAAGGTTCGCCGTGATCGTATGGGTCATATTGATCTTGCGGCTCCTGTTGCCCATATCTGGTTCCTGAAATCCCTGCCAAGCCGTATTGGTCTGGTTCTGGATATGACGTTGAAGGATCTGGAACGGGTATTGTATTTTGAATATTTCATTGTCACAGAGCCGGGTCTGACATCTTTGAAGATGAGCCAGCTTTTGTCTGAAGACGAATATGTTACGGCACAGGAAGAATATGGTGATGACAGCTTCACAGCTGCCATTGGGGCCGAAGCCATCAAGCTGCTGCTGGAAAATGTTGATCTGGAGCAAGAACGGGAAGATTTGCGTAAGGAATTGGCTGAAACCAAGTCCGAACTCAAACCAAAGAAAATTGTCAAGCGCTTAAAGGTAATTGAAGGCTTTATTGAGTCCGATAATAGACCGGAATGGATGATTCTTGATATTCTGCCGGTTATTCCGCCGGAATTACGCCCCTTGGTGCCGTTGGATGGAGGCCGTTTTGCCACATCAGATCTCAATGATCTGTATCGGCGGGTGATCAACCGCAATAATCGATTGAAAAGACTGATTGAACTCAGGGCACCGGATATTATCGTTCGTAACGAAAAGCGCATGCTTCAGGAAGCTGTTGATGCCCTGTTTGACAATGGCCGTCGTGGCCGGGTCATAACCGGTGGTAACAAGCGTCCATTGAAATCCCTGTCTGATATGCTCAAAGGTAAGCAGGGCCGGTTCCGCCAGAACCTGCTCGGGAAACGGGTTGATTATTCTGGTCGTAGCGTGATTGTGGTTGGGCCTGACCTGCTGCTGCATCAATGCGGCTTGCCGAAGAAAATGGCGCTGGAATTATTCAAACCATTCATCTACTCACGTCTTGACAAACTGGGAATTGCAACCACCATTAAACAGGCTAAGAAGCTTGTGGAAAAAGAACGCCGTGAAGTATGGGACGTTCTCGATGTGGTGATCCGCGAGCATCCGATACTGCTCAACCGTGCGCCAACACTCCACAGACTAGGAATTCAGGCGTTTGAACCGGTATTGATAGAAGGTAAAGCTATTCAGCTTCACCCGCTGGTTTGTGCAGCCTTTAACGCTGACTTTGACGGTGACCAGATGGCAGTGCATGTGCCGTTAAGTCTGGAAGCCCAGCTGGAAGCCCGGGCGTTGATGATGTCAACAAATAATATCCTCAGCCCGTCCAACGGCAAGCCGATTATCGTACCGTCACAGGATATTATTCTGGGACTTTATTATATTACGCTGGACAAAGTAGGCGAACCGGGTGAGGGCATGATCTTTTCCGATATGGAGGAGATTGAACAGGCACTCTACAACAAGGTTATTACACTGCACTCAAAGATTGTTGCCCGTTTTCATACTGTGGACGAAGATTTTAATCCAATAATCCAGCGAGTGGAAAGCACAGCTGGTCGTATGTTGCTGGCTAATCTTCTGCCGAAACATCCCAATATTCCTTTTGAACTGGTGAACAACAATCTGACCAAGAAAGATATCTCCAACATCATTGATATGGTTTACCGTCATGCTGGTCAGAAAGAGACCGTATTATTTGCCGATGGTATTATGCGCCTTGGTTTCAGGGAGGCCTGCAATGCGGGTATCTCCTTTGGTAAAGATGATATGATCATACCTGATGCCAAGGAAGGTATGATTGATGAGACAACCGCCGCTGTGAAAGAATTTGAAGCCCAATATAATCAGGGTCTGATCACACAGGGTGAGAAATATAATAAAGTTGTTGATGCCTGGTCACAATGTACCGACAAAGTAGCCGATGCCATGATGGCGGAAATTTCCAAAACCGGTGTTGATGACGATGGCCGGACACTGGATATTAATTCCATATATATGATGGCTGATTCCGGTGCCCGTGGTTCTGCGGCTCAGATGAAGCAGCTTGCTGGTATGCGCGGCCTGATGGCCAAGCCGTCAGGAGATATTATTGAAAAGCCGATTATCTCCAACTTTAAGGAAGGTCTCAGCGTTCTCGAATATTTTAACTCGACCCATGGGGCACGTAAGGGTCTTGCGGATACGGCACTGAAAACGGCGAACTCAGGATACCTTACCCGTCGTTTGGTGGATGTGTCACAGGATAGCGTCACCGTCGAAGAAGACTGCGGTACTCTGGATGGTATCGACATCAATGAAGTCGCCGATGGCGGAGATGTTACGGTCTCATTGGGGGAACGTATTCTGGGACGTTGTTCGGCTGTGGATATTTCTGACCCGGTGAGCGGTGATGTGATTGTTACAGCGGGAGCTCATCTGGATGAAGCGGCTGTAGAGACCGTTGAAAAAGCAGGTGTCGCTATTGTCAAGGTACGTTCGGCATTAACCTGTGAAACTAGGGGTGGCATTTGCTGTAGATGTTATGGCCGTGATCTGGCCCGGGGTATTCCGGTGAATTTGGGTGAATCCGTAGGGGTTATTGCTGCCCAGTCCATCGGCGAGCCGGGAACCCAGCTTACCATGCGGACCTTCCATATCGGGGGGACAGCGTCATCTGTATCCGAGCAGTCTACCCATGAAGCCTCCCATGATGGCAAGGTCAAACTTCTGAACCGTAATGTGGTGGAAGATTCAAAAGGCCGTCTGGTTGTCATGAGCCGCAATATGGAAATCGTCATTGTTGATGACGAAGGCCGTGAGCGGGTAACCTATAAAGTGCCATTCGGGGCTCATCTGGTCAAAGATGAGGGCGAAGCGGTTATTCATGGCGATAAGTTGGTGGAATGGGATCCCTATACCCTGCCGATCATTACTGAACGCAGTGGTAATGTCCATTTCGTGGATCTGGTCGAAGCAGTATCCATCAGCGAAACCGTGGATGAAGCAACGGGTATTTCCAGTCGGGTCGTTATTGACTGGCGTTCCCAGCCCAAAGGAGCTGACTTGCGTCCGCGTATTACACTTCGGGATAACAAGGAACAGGTAATCGAACTGGCTAACGGAACTGAGGCACGTTACTTTATGTCTGTAGGGGCCATTCTGTCGGTGAATGACGGGGAAGAGGTTCATGCCGGTGACGTGGTTGCACGTATTCCGCGCGAAGCCTCCAAAACCAAGGATATTACCGGTGGTTTGCCGCGGGTGGCGGAATTATTTGAAGCCCGACGTCCGAAAGATCACGCGGTCATTGCCGAAATAGATGGTTATGTGGAATTTGGCCGTGATTATAAGAACAAGCGCCGCATAAGTATCCGTTCCAAGGATGAAGATCAGGATTCCGTAGAATATCTGATTGCCAAGGGTAAACATATCTCAGTTCAGGAAGGCGATTTTATCCGACGTGGTGAATATCTTATCGACGGAAATCCAGCACCCCATGATATTCTGAAAACCATGGGCGTAGAGGCTCTGGCTAATTATCTGGTCGACGAGGTACAGGATGTTTACCGATTGCAGGGCGTGGGGATCAATGACAAGCATATTGAAGTTATTGTTCGCCAGATGCTGCAAAAGGTTGAAATTACTTCGTCAGGAGAGAGCACTTTCCTTTTGGGGGAACATGTTGACCGCGAGGAATTCGACGCAGCGAATATTAAACTGGTAGAAGAAAAAAGATTGCCCGCAAAAGGAGAACCCATACTGCTGGGGATCACCAAAGCATCTCTGCAAACCCGTTCGTTTATTTCGGCAGCCTCTTTTCAGGAAACAACGCGTGTTCTTACGGAAGCCGCCGTTGCCGGAAAGAGCGATCATCTTGTTGGCCTGAAAGAGAATGTGATTGTCGGGCGTCTGATCCCGGCAGGTACCGGAGCCAAGATGCAGGAATACCGTAATATTGCCAAATATCGTGATGAACAGGTTATGGTGGAAGGCAAGCCCGAAGACGATATTCTGTCCTCGGTAAATGACGACTCAGCAGAGGCAGCAGAATCAGCCTGATGAGCTAAATTATTGTAAAAAAAGCCCACCCGTGTGGTGCTTGGTTTTAATTTAAGGCCGGAAGAACAGTTTATGCTGATTTTCCGGCCTTTTTTCATAAAAAATGCCGTTCGGTCATACAGTGAGATATTTTGCTTGACTGTTTATATAACCCTCCATAGTATGCGCTCAATCTTTGAGGTCAGGTGGTAGACAAAACAGTCTAAACGCTGTGCCTAAAAGCTCAGAGAACGATAAATATTAGAATTTTGCGGATAGCCAGAACAGGCTAGGTCTGTTCTGTTGTTTTTTTTATGAAAAACGGGCAATCCGTATTTGTTGAACGCATTGTGATAAGACTTAAGGAATTAAGATGCCGACAATTAACCAGTTGGTGCGTAAGCCACGTAAAGATAAACCGGTAAGGAATAAAGTACCGGCACTCGAAGCATGCCCGCAGAAGCGTGGTGTGTGTGTACGTGTTTATACGACAACACCAAAAAAACCTAACTCAGCCCTGCGTAAAGTTGCTCGTGTGCGTCTGACCAATGGGTTTGAAGTTACAAGTTATATCCCGGGTGAAGGCCATAACCTTCAGGAGCATAGTGTTGTGCTTATCCGTGGCGGTCGCGTCAAGGATTTGCCGGGTGTTCGTTATCACGTACTTCGTGGTGTTCTGGATACGCAAGGTGTATCTGATCGCCGTCAAAGTCGTTCTAAATATGGTACCAAGCGTCCCAA
>JAJFIP010000049.1 GCA_021774875.1 Emcibacter sp. | reverse complement strand
GTACCTCTATTGACCACATGATGCGGGCCATCCTTGATGGTGTCATCTTTCTTGATCCAG
This sequence comes from Emcibacter sp., assembly GCA_021774875.1. Lineage (GTDB taxonomy): Bacteria > Pseudomonadota > Alphaproteobacteria > Sphingomonadales > Emcibacteraceae > Paremcibacter. Next base: position 9,400 of record JAJFIP010000049.1, on the reverse strand, counting down.
CGCCCAAATATCATGAAACGGATGCCAGCAAGAGTAAACGACGTTCACAGTGGCGGGTAAACAACATCAGGAAAGCTGCTCAAAATCTATACGAAGAATGTGAATACGTCGATGTTTCAGTAATCTCTTAGGCTATTCCGCAGCGACTTCACCTATTGATTCTTCCTTGTTAGTCAACTCACAAATATATGGCTTCATATACTTGGCTATTTGCTTAATCACCGGAACGACCACGGAATTACCAAACTGCTGGTATGCACGAGTATCGGAAACTGGGATGATCATTTCAGGTTTACGGCCTTCATCATAGCCCATAAGGCGTGCACATTCCCGAGGCGTGAGGCGCCGTGGGCTTTTGCCTTCCTGCTTGATCAGTATTTCGCTTCCATCCTTATAGTATCGTGCGGATAGAGTGCGTGCCTTGTCCTCAGGGCCATTCAAACCAAACCCAAACCCGTTCCCTGCCGCCTTGTGTTTGGCGGCATAATTTTGGAGGTAGAGCCACAGCTTATCAGTCAGTGTGTATTTGCAATTAATTGCAGACGCTGCATTTGCCCCCATATCAGGAGTTGGCAACGTATAATGTTCTTCTGGCTCTTCTGACGGATCATGCAGGATACTTTCCAGTATTGGTCCAGTCTTGGGATTAGCAAAACTTAAATCGTCAAAATTAAAACCACAATCCTCACGAAATCCGGCTATAAATATTCGTTCCCGGTGCTGGGGTACATACCCCTTACCGTCAATAACCCTAGTACTTAGAGTGTATCCCTCAGCCTCCAGTGCGCCAATAATGGTAGCGAAGGTATCTCCTTTGTTGTGGCTCTTGAGATTCTTGACGTTTTCTAGCAGGAATGCAGCCGGTCGATGATGTGCAATGATACGCAGCACATCAAAAAACAGCGTTCCCTGTGTCTTGTCTTCAAACCCATGAGCTCGCCCAAGTGAGTTCTTCTTGGACACCCCAGCTAGAGAGAACGGCTGACAGGGGAAACCAGCTAGCAAAACGTCGTGGTTAGGGATGTTCCCAGCATCAATTTTAGTAATGTCCCCTGCAATGTGATGGTCGTCATGAAAGTTTGCCCGGTAAGTGCGCTGGGCGTAATCATCCCATTCACTAGTAAATACGCACTGACCACCCACAGATTCGAACCCGCGACGGATACCACCAATACCGGCAAACAAATCGATAAACGTAAAGTCGGGACGTGGATTACGGAAACGTTGTTTGTAGCTTAGCTTGTTACGTAAGATTTCAAGACAATGAGCTTTAGGATCGACCTCCCTATTTTCCCACCGGTAAATAGTCTTGACGGTCACCCCCATTAGATGAGCGGCCTCATCAACGGTCATGGCATTCAGCTCACGCAATTCCTTGAAACTCATATTTGGCACCGTATCCTCTCCTCAGATTATCTGGGACATTTTTTGACATTATAGGATTTCTAACACCTAGGAGGTATGATGTAAAGGAGATTTTGTTCTTTATTTGTTCTAGTTTTGGGAATAGGCTTTGGTCCCGCATATTCACCGTGAATCTTATTATCAAGCTACGATAAGGGAATGTTATCGTGAGAGCCCAAAATTATTTCTATTTTGTATCGGTAAGTTTATCTGGGATCGCAAGCCCCATTTCATTTATAAAGCGTGATGGTGTTTTTTTCCAGCGAAAGTACTTCTCGGCAAAACTTAATGTCAACGATTGTTCGCAACGGGTAATGGCAACAAAACAGTTTCGGCGTTCTTCTTCAAAAGAAGGGGACTTATCACCTTGCTTGAGGCTTTGAAAACTAGGCAATTGATCTTCGACCAATCCGATGAGATAGATATGGTCGAACTCATTACCTTTAGAACCATGAATTGTCATGATAGATACCGTATCAGATGGTATTGGTGCTTCCTTAGAGCGCAAATCAAGTTCCTGTAGAAAAAAATTCAGGTCTGGCGCCCCCCCATGTGAACGCGTTATTTCACCTGATAGGGCATGCCACGCATCTATATCCTCGGTTAGAGCCGCCGCTTCTGCTGGTTCGGCTTCATCTGCATCTGTATCCAGCGCCCATTTTTTCATCAGATTAATAGTGGCAGCGGTGAAACGGGTGTAATCAAGGTTGCCCTGACTATATTCTGTTGCCAGTTTCAAGAACGCGACGGTTTCTTCAGACATTTCTGTTGCTAATGTGACAATCAACCAAGCTGCCAAAAAGTCTGTAGATTCGGCATGTGCATGTGTGATTACATCCTCCGGTGAAGTTTCCCCCTTAAACATTTGACCAAATGTACCAACGACCAATTCTAACAACCTTTCGTCTGTCCGGTGCGCTGATAGACGCAATATACCATGAAGCCATGCAAAAGCAGTACTTTGGAATTCATCACGACGGATTGCAACCTGTGCGCTAATCCCGATTTCGTTCAATGCATCAGCAATAGGTTGCAAGAGTTTTCGCGTTCTTGCAAGAACTGCTGTCTGACCAAAAGAATCTTTTCGATAGGTTGCGATATGAGAGGCAATTCCTTTCGCCTCGGCTTCATTGTCGGAGAATGCGAGGACTTTAATAATTGACACTTCGGTTTCGCCTTCCCGAGCGGAAAGTAGTGGTTTTTTGTCAGTACTTCGTAGAAGATTATGTGCAATCAATTTGTTGGCGCAAGTCACGACTTCGGAAGGGCATCTAAAATTTGTTGGTATTTGTATAAGGCTAGCACCAAAGTCTAATCGGAATTGATCAAGACGTTTGTAATCGGCCCCATTCCACTGATAAATAATCTGGTCATCATCCGCAACCGCGAAGATTTCTGTGAAACCATTTACTGCAATTTTTCGCAATAGACCGTATTGAGCAATGTTTGTATCCTGAAATTCATCAACGCACCAATAGCGAAAAGTCCTTTGGTAGAGCTTGGCGATAGCGGGAAACCGAGTGAAGAGTTCATTAGCATTGTAGATCAGGGAATCAAAGTCAAGAGCATTCAGGGCAAGCAACTCGGCATCATATAGCTGGTAAAATAATTCAAGTGGCTCCGCAAAACGCCAATCCGGAAACTTCGTCACAAGCCCAACAGGACTAATAAGTTTCGATTTAGCACGACTTACCAGATTCAAAAATCTGGTAATATGCTCGTTCCTAAGTCCCACCCTTTGGGCTTCTTCTGAACGGATTACGCGCCTGGCAATGTCACGCCTGTCATCATCTGTGGAATAAATTCGAAAGTCGGTCTTCAATCCTAGATGTTGTCCATGCTGTCTGAGGATGTCAGTGCAAAAGGCATGGAACGTACCGACAAATAGCCTATCTTCTGCATCCGGTATCATTTGCTCGATACGTTCACGCATTTCATCAGCAGCTCGGTTGGTAAATGTTAGAGCTAACACTCTGAAATGTTCGTCAGGAGAATTATCAATGAGGGAAGCAATACGTGTCGTCAGGACCCTCGTTTTCCCGGAGCCGGGGCCCGCAAGAGTGAGAAGCGCCCCATCATTCCAACTTGATGCTTCGCGCTGTATATTTGTCAGGCTTTTCAGTGCCTTTTCAAGTTCAGTCGGCTGCGTCATTTGTTTGTTCCTGCTCCACCGCACCAAACAACTTGGTCAGCACGGTAGAAAATTGCTTGGGCAAGGCATTTCGTGATGGCGGATCATTCAGAAGATTTTTTCCAAACCGTCGTGTCCAGACCGGTTTGTTCTTGCCTAGCACTCCCGCAATTTCGTCTTTGCTAGCTGTATCAGAGAGCGAGCTGTCAAATTGTCTGGCTACTTCAAGAGCACGGTCGCGCCATGAAGTTGATACTACATAGGCCTCAAGATCAGCCCCATCGGGAAGTAATAGGGTATTATCCGATATTTCCGTCTCGTCAAACGCAACGTTCTTGAGACTGGCGAGTGTCTTTTTACCCTGATCATCGCCATCTGAAAAAAGGAACCAGGGGAACCCAAAAGTACGGGCCAATGAAGCAAAGGCACTTGGGCTTCCATTATTCTGATAGTCAATAAGAGATATACCGTGGGCGTCAAGATTTAACCCCAACGAATTAAACAGGGCTGTAAAGAAAAATACTTCGGACTGACCTTCGCAAAGAAGCCAGAAGCGGGCAAAGAAGATTTCACCACGAAGACGACGTGCCCAGTCTTCAAGGTCTTCAAGGTCCTTCTTGATGATCAAGCTTCGTGACCGTTGTTCAAATGACCTAATGGCGGGATGATGGACATGGTCAGCATCATCCGTGTAGCACATTAATAACTCACGGACCTGATTTTCGGTTATAGGTGCTAGAGTGTTGAGACATCCGAATGCAGTGTCATATGTCAGTGCTTCCGGATATTTTGCTACAAAAGCAGTAAGCTCAATTTTTTGAGGTAAATCCACGGAAACAAATTCCGGAACGTAGTGCACATTCACACCGTTTTTGGCCCGCCGTAAAAGCCGGATATCTTTCATAGGTACAAATTGCATGAAGTACGGGGAGTGTGTCGTAATGATCTTTTGCCCGGGAATGTTATTAATCTGGGGCCAAAGGGAGCGAGCTGCTTGAGGATGAAGGTGAACTTCCGGTTCTTCGAGGGCAACGATTGGTTCGGCATGTTCAGAATAGGTCTCTGTCAAGAGCCGTTCAACAAAAGCCTTGAAGAGATAAATAACCGAAAGACTTTTGACGCCTTGGCCATTCTTGTCTAGTGGAAGCCATGGGGCTTCCTCCTCTCCTTTGATCAAGATTTCCGAACGCGAAAGAAGTTCCCAGACCTTCATAGGCAACGCACGTATCTGAACATCTGCGGCGGCACCCTCGGCGACCACCTTCTGAATATCTTTCAATCGATTGAGTGTTTCAGCAACGCGTGGGTCAGCGGACAAAAGCATGGTGTTCAAAGCGTCAATGGCTTCATCTAGATCTTTTCGCTGTTCTGGAGAAATTTCAACGGCTTTTAGAAGCTTCCCCCAGAATTGTGATCGGGAAGAGAACTCTTGTTTAGAGTCTCTGAGCGCCGAAAGCAGAAAAACTGGTACAAACGTAAAAAGCTTTCCGGCGTTAGCAGCACGCTTGGCATTTGCGTTACCGAGGCGATCTCCATTAATATCTATGTAGGACCATCCGGGTTCATATTTTTTTTCTAGTAGGTTGAAGCTATAGGTAACGCGCAATGTGATGGAATTGCGACCAGATAGTGGGTCGACCTGTAGCACGTTATGCAGGCTGCCGGTAATCTCGTCCGGCCATTCACCCAGCTCCGTTTCCTGAAACAACAATTCAATATTTATTTCAGAGTACTCTTCCTCTCCTGTTTCCTTTACACCTTCGATTTCGCTGTTCGGTTCACTCGTAGTAGCTTGTTCTTGAAATAATGATACATCATAGTCATCAAAGCCCGTTCCTTGGCCGCCCCATCGATGACTTAACGCAAGTGAAATGCAGTCAAGGACAGACGATTTCCCCGTGTTATTCTCGCCGATAATAACAGTCGATGAATTGAGTGGAATTTCAATATCCCTCAAGGCCCGAAAATTTTGTATTCTGATTGATGAAATTTGCATATTACCCCAAACCTGTTCTAGTGACTATGCCACAATCTTAATCACCTCAAGTGCTACAAAACTCTGGAAGAATGCTTTTGTTGACCATGATACCATTCTAACAGTAGCATAGATTGTGTAATTATAGCGTAACTGAACGCTTAAGCTTAGTCAATTTACAAGACCTTGGTAAGGGCATTCACAGCTCACCTTCACGTATGTACCGTCTAAGGGTAGTTTCTGACCTGTGCCCCGTCTGTTTCATAATTGTCCACGCCTCAGTCCCAGCCTGTGCTGCTGTGGTGGCAAAGCCTGCAAGGGTGGCTCGTTGCTTGATGATGTAAGCGACGCCATAAGAAGAAAGTCTGTCAGGTCCTAACCCAACATCACCTAATGAGCGGAAGAGTGGGCCTTCAATGACTTGCCCCTCATCTAAATACGTTTTAAGGGCATATACAGGGCAATGGTCACCTTGCGCATAAAAGGGATACCAATACGCAGGCCTTCGCCCTGCTGGTCAGAATCATGCCCTCTGGTACAAACTCAACATTCTTGCAATTAATTGCAACGAGCTCAGGCTTGGAGGGGCTCTCTACTCCCCTCAAGTTTCAATTTATCTTTCAACTTATTTAAATTAGGATACAATGATGTTATATTTTCCAGCTAAATTGGCTATTATATATTAGGGTTAAGATTAATGGGGGCAATTCATATTAAGAGCGGCATTTTATTTGGGATGTTTTCCGATCTTATTGGCACAAAATCTGGATTAGCCCTGAATATGGAAGAATTATACGATCTCTTAGCTGGTTCACCAGCATTCGAAGAATATATAGGTCTGGCTCCTGAAGATTTCGTAAGAATACGATCCGAAGATTTAGAAGCTTTAGGTGAGTATTTTCTATACAAAGTTGGATATCTAGAAAAACCTTTCAACCCATCCCCTGGTATTGTGGCGTATCATCGTTATAAAGATGATCCTGACAAACTAAATGTTTATCAAAATGTACACGAAGATTTCATCAACTTTATGAGTGAAATTTTAGCAAATAAAAATAATCAACGTGGAACAAGTATTGACCCTGAGCCATTTATGAAAAAAAACGCTTTACGGTACGGTAAGCTTGGTTTGAATATTGCATATGAATTGATAGTTGGTATGGGAATACAGCAAGATATCCGATCTATTTATATGCCCAACCGAGATGAATGGAAAAATGTTGTTGATCTGAATGATTTGTTTTCTTCAGAAGGTCTCGAAGCGCAGTATGGAACTTTTCTTGATCAGCGATATATTGATTATCTACACAGAAATTTTGAAAGTATTGATAAAATTAATTGGCGAAAGTTCGAAGGTCTAACGGCAGAATATTTTGAACGACAAGGGTATGTTGTTGATATTGGCCCCGGTCGTAACGACGACGGCATTGATGTTCGAATTTGGCCATCATCGAGCACTGTAGATGCACCACCTGCAATTCTCATTCAATGTAAAAGAACTAAAGCCGCCGTTGATAAAGTTATCGTAAAATCCTTATATGCGGATGTTTTAAATGCTGGTGCTGAAAGTGGACTAATTGTAACAACGTCACATTTGACACCGGGCGCGAGAAAAGTCAATGAAGTAAGAAATTATCCGATCGGCGAGGCCAATCGAGATCATTTGCGCGACTGGATTAGTGAAATGAGAAAACCGGGAAAAGGGACAGTTTATTAGATATCTAAACTTACAGTACGCCCTTCAAAGCATTAACGCTAAACAGTTCACCCTCACGGATGTAGCGTCTGAGCGTGGCCTCTGACCTGTGCCCAGTCTGTTTCATAATTGTCCACGCTTCAACCCCCGCCTGTGCTGCACTGGTGGCGAAGCCAGCTCTTAGGGAATGACCTGAGAACATGGTGGGATCAAAGCCTGCTATGGCTGCACGTTGTTTAATGACATAGGCCATGCCATGAGAAGAAAGTCTGTCAGACCCTAACCCTACCTCACCGAGAGACCTGAACAGGGAGCCTTCGCTAACTTGCCCCACATCCATATAGGTTTTAAGGGCATGTACAGGGCAATGGTCGCCTTGAGCATAGGGAATGCCAATACGGCGTCCTTCGCCCTGCTGGTCTGTCTTGCTGCGGGCTATGGACAGGATCATACCCTCCGGTACATATTCTATATTCTTGCAATTAATTGCAACGAGCTCAGATCGTCTTAAGGCGCTGGCAAAACCAACAAGTAGCAAGGCTCGATCCCGCACCCCCTTCATATCACCCCCGCAGGTTTCAAGCATCTTGAACAGCCTGTCCTTGGTAATCGGGGACACCTGTTTTTGGGCAATATGATGTTTGCGTCGTATACCGCGCATGGTGGATTTTACCAGTTCAGACTTGGTGGGGTTTTCCAATCCCCTCACATCGTGGATTTTGGATAGTGCGGCAACACGGCGGGACAGAGTCGATACTGACAACACTCCAGCATGGTCAGCTAGATAGTTCGCTACTGATGCGGCTGATGCTGGCATGACCCCACCCCATGCCCTGAAATGTTCAAGATCTGATTTGTAGGCCTTCAGTGTTGCTTCTGATGATGATGCCCGAACATAGTCTTTAACCCGCTCAGAGGGCTCATTTTCAGCTTTCGATAATGAAAGATTATCGTAAGTGGTCTTCTCCTTATACAATGTAAAGGAAGTATCGCAGAGATCATTCATTGGTAAGAATTGCCGTCGCAGCATCTTCAATCAATTCAGCGAGGATCGTTCTATGGCATTGAACTGTTGAATGACAGGCACAGAGTAGAGTGAGCGTATTCCCGTTTAGATGCCTACGTGCGAGATCATAAATAAGCTCTTGTTGTCCTAGCATCTCAGTTCTGTATTTATTGCTCCATTCTTCATGATGTTTTATCTTAATACAATCCTCATTTGGCTGCGCAGAAAATTGTGAATATTCGCTAAGAAGGTCTTCGGATGGGGCAAGCTCTTTGAGCCATAAATTAATACTCTCGCGCTTCAATCCTCTCAACCAGTATCGTGTAACTAACAACCGGTAACCATCACCTTTTTCGGGGTTCTTTCGCGCGTGTTTGTCTATCATAATAGCCATATAGTACCTAGAATTATAAGTTATTAAGCATTATAACAAATTATCCTTATAATACAATAGGTTAGAGTAAATATGTCAAAAATATTGTCCAAATTATTAATATCGTAATACAGTAGCAAAATTTGCTTTTTTAAAATTGAAAAAAAATTTAAGTTTTTTAAGCCACTAAAATCCGTAACCCTTTGATCTGGCTACGCAATCATCTTGTACTTTTCGGGACATATCTTTTTTGAATATAGCTTTATTTTGGCACATTTTTTTGCTTGCAATTTTTTGCAGTTGTGGCTGCTATTTCATTAGTTTGAGGTGTTCCAAATTGATGTCATTATAACATTTGTTAACAGCCTCTTTTAGTGTGTTTATAGATGCACCTGTACCGTAACCAGAAGTTACATCATTGCCGCTGTGGCCGAGTAGTTTTTTAATGCTATATTCAGGCGTACCATTATCACGTAATTCATCAGCAAAGTTATGTCTGCAACTATGAAAGACCAAACTGGTATCTGATAATTCTATACCCCTAAGATACGGTGACATTCTACGCGTTGCGCGTTTGCTTGGGTCTTTCACACTTTTCGACATGAGTGTAGGAAAAATAGGTTTATTAGGATTGCTATTAGTAGTGCGTTTCACCCAATCCAAGAATCCAATATTAATAATCGTTTCATGAAGAGGCACCAGTCGTACGCTCGATGGGGTCTTAACACCCATCCCATGATCATTATTGACACTGACGCAAATGACACCATCCTGATCAATTATATCCCTTCGGTGCAGCATGACGATTTCCTTTA
>JAJFIP010000048.1 GCA_021774875.1 Emcibacter sp. | reverse complement strand
AAATGGTTCCTTCCAGTGTTACTTCTCCTGCTTCTACAACGACATCAATTAAATCGGCATTCAGATCCCGGTGATGTTCTATAGCCTTGATGATCTCAGCAGCGATTTTCTTATCTGTGGGTCTCTCAGTGAGAATCACTGTTAATTCATTCGTAATTCCGATCACGCCCGGCACACTTTCTGTCAGTTCTGTCGCGATATGTTTTTGTTTACATGCCTTCACGGTACCAGTCAGCGTGATCCAGCCAGACTTTGCAACAATATCGATGTCCGAAGAATCGACCTCGGGCGACCATACTAAAACCGTATCCACATTCGAGCGGAGTTCATCATCAGGCACCAGTGTTGGATGAAAAACCTGCAGTGCATTCTCTACTGCAACAACATTATCAATCATGCGTACATCAGCTTCAGCAGAATAATAATCTGCATGGGTTGGAACCTCCCCGCTCATATTGACGACACCGTTATTAACAACAACTTTCACTTTGGATGCATCAATACGTCCGTCCCAAAAAAGTTCATCAACAACCAGCCGTTTGATAATTTCGTCTGAAGTTGTATTGGTCGGTCTATCTTCGAAAGATGGTACTTGAATTGATTCATTCATCGGCACACCATTCAGGTAGATGGTTATGTAACACTGAAATTTCGCTCTTCCAACGTACTTTTTAGCATTAGTTTAGAGACGCAATAGTATTTTTCTATCAGGTGATCAAACAGACTTCATATCGGATGATGTTCTCTCCCGTGCCTGGGGGGATCCCCTATGTGGTGTGATTATTGCTATTCATCTTTAAAGAAGTAAATAAAATACGTGAAATTGCTATTATGAATTTTTACAATTTGTCTGTAATATCCCAGCCTATAGACGGCATGATTAGTGAAAGATAGAATCGACCAGAGGCAGTCAAATCAGTTACTTGTGCCATGTAAGAGAGGCCGCGATGGAGCCTCAACAGCTTCAACAAATTCTGATGGAACTTCGTTTCACAGCAGGGCTATCGGATGAGGACCAACAGAAGCTGGCTAGTATTTCTCATTCACAGGACTCTCCTAAAGGTACGAATGTTTTTACGGAGGGAAGCGAACACCAAGACATTTATGTCATCCGAAGCGGGCGGCTAGAAATTTGTATAAGTATACCGGCCCGTGGTTGTTTACCGGTTCTGACTCTCGAAGCAAGTAATCTGGTTAGTTGGTCCTCAATGGTGCCGCGGAACGGTATTCGTCCTGTACTAACTGTGCGATAGTTTGTCCGACCTGCTTTTGCAGTTCCGTTGAGGAAGTGAGTGATTTGATATCGTGACTGATGATTTAAACTTGAACATAAAAAGGAGTTGGTTATGAACGAAAAAATGAATTCTCATGAACATTTACAGTTTTTGCTAGATGAGCACGCAGAAATCCATTCGCACATGAAAGAATTGAATGATTGGTGGGTGCAACTTTATGAAAAGGGATTACCTAAATTTGGTGAGATGGGGACACGTGTGGAGGGCTTTCGCGATCTGTTAGCGAAGCACTTTGACGATGAAGAACAGGAAGGATATTTTAAGCCAATATTTGACGAGTCCCCCGGTTTTTGCATTATGGTACCTGACTTCAAAAAGCAGCATGCAGAGATATTATGTCGTATTGATGATTTCACTACACGCTTAAAAGAAACAGAGTCTCCTTTCCAGAGTTGGAATGAAGCATTACAGAAATTTGAGGAGATACTCGCTGATCTTCGTGAGCACGAAGATCAGGAAATCAAAATGGTTCAAGAAGCATTCAACCAGTCAGCCTCAAAAAAAACAGAAATCTAATATCAACAATTTTCTTTGAAACTGTAATCACAAACATCTAGAAGTACGAAACGGGTTGAAGGACACAAGCGATTCCATATTCACTTCACGCCCACGAGCAGTACTTGGCTGAATGTTACCGAACGCTGGTTTCGTAAGATTACCACTCAGCGGATTCGAAACGAAAGAATTTGTAGTGTGGGTGAGTTGAAGCAAGCGATTCAAAACGATGTTGACCAGCATAACACGAAAATATTTCTTTGTATGAAGAAAGCGGAAGATATTGAGTAAAACAGAGATTCCAGTCGCATCAGCAAAATCACTTTAGGGTCCATCAGTCGAAATCTTTGCTTCTTCTGAATCAAGGGGTGCGATCATACGTGCGATTGTCCCTTGACCACTCGAAGATTCCAGCCAAAACTTTCCTTGAATGAGTGATAAGCGAAACTCGATGTTGCTGAGACCGATTCCACTGGCATCTGAGATCTGTTGATCAAGCTGCTGCGGATCAAAGCCAATTCCTTCATCAGAGACGACGATTTCAATTTTCTGCTCGGAAAGGAGCCCCATTCGGACCTGTGCCTGAGTTGTTTGAGAATGCTTGACGACATTAAATAATAACTCGCGGATACATTCATATAACACGATATTTGTCAGCTCATTGGGAGAGTTAGCACGACGATCAAGATCCAGCGTGACGGTTAAGTTATACCGTTCTTTCATATTATGGGACAACCACTCCAGAGCCGTCGCCAGCCCTTCCTCGTGTAATACCACCGGATTTAACTCTGCCGTTAATGACCGTGTCAGTTCGATGCCTTGATTCAGCAGTTCATCCGCGCGTTCCAGAGTCTGTTTGATGGCTTCTACGGGAGTGTCTTTTTTTGCAATTTCCAAGTGGATGCGAACGCCGACCAGCAATTGTTGCAGATGATCGTGCAGAAGATTCGCCAGTTGACGACGTTCCTGTTGTCCTGCAATTGCAATGGCTCTGGTCAATTCTTTCTGTTTTTGTTCTGATTGTTTGCGTTCACTAATATCGGCTATAATTCCAGCAAAGATACCGAATTGAGGCAGATCGGTGACTGAGAGTTCAATCGGGAAGATTGTTCCATCGCGCCGGCAGCCTTTCAGTTCACGTCTGGCCCCCACGACATCTGATACGCCCGTTTCCAGATAGTCGGAGATGTACTGATCGTGTTGTTCCCGAGTGGGAGAGCGGGTGAGTAAACTGACGTTTTGATTGATGATTTCGCTCGCAGAATAGCCAAACATTTTCTCGGCCGCTGGGTTAAACGATTTGATGAATCCGCTGCGGTTGATCGTAATAACTGCCTCGATGGCCGATTCCACGACGGCTTTGAGTTGTGCCTGTATTTGAAGTAATTCATTGGAGACGGTCTGATTATGAAGAATCCGTTTTAAGGATGATCGAAATAAATCCGGGTCGATCGGTTTCATAAAATAATCGGCAATCCCATTACGAAATGCGATGACCATATTCTCAATTCTGGATTGCGACGTGATCACCAATAACTCTGCATTGGGGGCCAGTTGTTGTAGCTTGGGGAGGAGATCATCAGTTCTTCCGTCGGGCAGTTCGTGTTCGAGAATGATTAGAAAATAGTCGGACCAGTTATCTCGATCCATCATCTGAGCAATCGTTTCAGCGGTATCAATACGATAATTATCACTCGAGAGGATCTGTATGATCTGTGCCCGTGATTCCGGATCTGCTTCTACCAGTAAAACGGGCAAGCCCTGTGCATCGCGCATGACGCTCATCTCATTTCTGGATATGGTTTCCAAACGGCATTTTTGCCCCCCAAAGCACTCTTCAACATAACCATTGGCTGTGAGTAAGTAAATGCCGAAGAGACTCTCGATTGACCAGATTATACTTAGGGAATTTCCCCATAACAGATTGGCTGGATTTCCGGTTTTCGAAAGAGTTCAGCTTCGGTAATGTAATGCTCGACAAAGGATTCATTTGCGAACGTAGCGTGATAATGTTGGTCGTGAGTATATAACACAATCTTAATATAAACTGATGACAATTTTCGCAATGATAGTCGGATCACGGCAAAGACACATTGAGTGGGAAATCAGTGTGAACGAATCTTGTGACCATCAACTGGCAGGGATGTTTTTGAGAAGTGGTTTAGTTCAGATGAAAACTCTCTTTCCAGGAAAACAAGATGATGAAAACCACAGGAAGCCGGCCTCTACCAGAAAAAATTCAGGATAAAGCGTCGTGTGCAGCCGAAGAAGAGGCATTAGATCATACTCTGATCGCCGGTTTGTCGAATGAACAAATCCATCAGATGACGCGCGAGGAATTGGTACGGGTGATTCTGGCTGCCAAGCTGGATTTTTTGGATCTGGGTGGCCAGCATCGAGTGTCCTGTTTCGATCGCGTCACATTGGAACGACTGGCATATTTAGCGCGTTTTTGTTGTCAGAATCAGATGTCGCGTACATTCAAATCACGGAAAGAATGCCATGCTCGTTTTAACACGAAAAAAATTTGAACAAATCCGGATCGCTGATGATATTGTGTTGACCATAGTCAGGATTCGGGGAGGGAAAGTGACATTGGGAATTGAATGTCCTCGCAAAATACCGATTCGTCGAAATGAGGTTCCAATAGAAACTTTAGATGAACCTGAGAGTTTGCTGGCACTGCAATTCGGCAAGCAGGAACAGATAATTCTTTAGGTAGTATCTTGCAGATGGATTGATTCTGGTTTTCATGCAAGAGGAAAGCAGTGTGCAGAATCTTAGATTTATCGGGAGTTTCCTGAGGTTAGCAGTAGGGTAATCCTGCATCGGCTTTTGGCGGATTCTCTGATTTCTACTCGGTCAAGGTTAGTTACGATGTATCTGAATTTAACGAAAATGCTCTATCAGACTTGAAAGAGGCTCAGTATGCCTTAGTCGATTTGAAGTGAATGCATAAGCAAAGAGTTATCGCTGTTGATTCAACAGCTTGTTGTATCTTGAAGGTTTACACTAGTTTGAAGGAGGAGAACTACGATGGCCGTTACACCAGCCGTGAGAGGGACAGTCACAAGACCAGATCAGTTATTAGCGAGGTCTGGTCCATTTGGGGGGCGGGCGCCATTCTGGGCGCTTCGTAATGAGATGGATAATTTGATGAGCCGTTTTTCCGGCGACGGGGGGCTAACGCAAGCTTTTGATGCGGTGCTCGATATGTCGGAAACCGATGATGAGATCGAAGTGCGGATGGATGTTCCTGGTATTCAACCTGAGGAGATTGAAATCGAAGTTACCGGAAATACCTTGATCATCACGGGAGAACGAAAAGAAGAGAAAGAGGAAAAGGGTAGAACCTACCATCGGATTGAACGAACGAGCGGCAGTTTTTCCCGATCGATGACGCTTCCCTGCGAGGTGGACAGCGACCAGGTTCAGGCTCTATGTGATAATGGTGTTTTGACGGTTCAATTGCCCAAATCCAATTTGAGTAAGCCACACAAAATTACTGTTAAACCCAAATTCTAAAGAACACCCGGAGGTCGCTGTAATCAAGATGGTGTGCCATAGAGGATCGTCTGTGGCACACCTTTTTATCTCTATTGTTGTACAAAAAATAAAAGACTAAGGAGAGCATGGTGGAATTGCAAAAAGAAGCGAGAATCGTTTTGGCCCCCAATCCAGAGAATCAACTCGTCGCACGGATCAGGCGAACTCTTCGATTATCGGGGTATGCTGCCTTGTCTCAAATTCGGATTGTGGTAGAACGAGGACACGTGCGTCTCGAAGGGCAGGTTCCTACCTATTTCTTAAAGCAGGTTGCCCAAAGCCAGGTTCTGTCATTAGAAGAGGTCAAGTTCGTGAGTAACAATTTGGTTGTTGAAGACCGTTACAATAACCATTTGTAATTTTAGTGATACTTTTTTAAGACGTGTTGCAGGATAAAACTATTTCTGAGTATGAGAATAGTAAAACTGCGGTCTAAAATTTGAGCAAGTCGGATGCTGGCACACATCAGGTTTCGTCTTCACCCGTAACATTGGGTGTGTGCTAGCATACCTTCAATAAGCTAAAACAAAAAGCACATGCAGTGACCAGAGCCATCAAATCAATTTATTCAACGAAAGAGAGAAACCCTTGTTGTTTCTCTGGTGAATTCGTTTCGTGATCACCATGCTCGATTGGGAGTTGGGCAGCGTTCCAATCGATTTTGCCTGGCTCGTAATCGTAGACACTTTGGTAACCCAGTTTCAAAAGCCACTGCATTGCCTGCTCTGAATTTTTACATTCAAAATTCAAGCTGTAGACAATGACGGTTTGATTCTTGTCAGGGATTTCTTTCAGAATTTGTTCTTCAAACCGATCACTCAGCGGAATATTGATAGCCCCCCGCACATGAAACTCTCTATAAGAGATTTCAGGTAGAACTTCGACGAGTTTTAAATTGGGGCACGACGTCATGAGCCCTTGTAATTCATTCCTGCTGATGGTCACCATAGCCTCAACCTTGTGCAAAAATGGCAAACTGTTTTGGCTTCAATTCATTTTTTGTGCCGATTAAGAAATTACAGAATGCCGAGAGAACTGGGACTATTTTAATTCAATCAACAAATACAGCACTATCAGGTCAAAAGCGTGAAAGTTCTGGGGTAAAACTCTCACGCTGCCATCGGGAAATATCCTAGTGGCAAAGTGATTCTGAATTGATATTTTGGTTGTGACAGGGCTTGCTGAAGTTTTCTTTCATGCGAAGGCAGGCAGAGAAGCGCGTTCAGTTTTTTTCCAGAACCCATTGGATCGCATGTCGGGTCAATGCGGTTGCGTTTTCCAGATTTAGCTTGTGTTTGATATTTTCTCGGTAGGTTTCCACAGTCTTGGGACTCAGGTTCAATTTATGAGCAATTTGGCGTGTGGTTTCTCCTTCGCCAATTTGCTCGAAGACCTCCAGTTCGCGGTCTGAGAGACTTTCGATAGGCGATTGGTCTGTGTAATTATCGGAACCGATAGAACGGCAGATCATGCGTTCTGTGACAGTGGAACTGAGAAATACTTTTCCCTCCAGAACCCGGTAAATTGCTTTAATCAATTGCTCCGAGGCCTGTTGTTTATTGACAAATCCCAAGGCGCCCGCTCGAATCGATCGCTCGGCAAACAGCGTTTCGTCATGCATTGAGACCGTCAGCATTTTGATCTGTTTGAATTGAGACTTAATATCCTTGATCAGTTCCAGGCCACTACCGTCTTTCAGAGAGATGTCAACAATGATCAGATCAGGAGGATCCTTCATGATTTGTTTGATGGCATCGACTTTGCTGTCTGCTTCAGAGCAGACTTGCAGATCTTCTTCCCGCTCAATCAGCCGCGAATATCCTTCCCTGACGATGGGGTGATCATCCACGATCATGACTCGCGTCTTATGCCGATTTGATTGGCTCATCATTATCGCCCTTTAAGCCACTTACTCATATAATGATTTTGTATCTGCCGGAAACGCAAACCGAAGTCAGGCTCATTGTGACGTCTTTAGTATTGTGTAACTCTCTATTGTATAATAAGACGTCTTTATCTGATAGGATACGCTGAATTTTGAACCTTGCTCTGGTAAATCAAGCTTGTAAATGGTCTATTTAGCTGGGGCACTTTGCATCTTTACCCAAATCCAAGACAGGAGTAAATGTAGATATTGTAAACCACTGACATTCTCCCTGTATCTTGATCCATGGGAAATAAGAGATATTTTGTTGTCTTCTATTTTCCATAAAGAAGAATCAGCAGTATGAAACGAAAGCGTTTTACGGAAGAACAGATTCCCTTTCATAGTCAGTGGTATCAGCAACTTGTCAACCGAATAACATTTGACAGAGTCCAGGTGTTACTCGGTGAGAAGACATATCAATCTCATAACCTTGTCTATGGATGCGAGCGGATCGAATGCACGCATTTAATTCCCACGGTTTGAATTACGAATAAGCCTGATCGCGGTACAGAATGTCTGGTACTCCCATTGAAACTATGTAGAATGTGGAAAGTAAGCAACTGCTGAAAAGGTTATTTTCTTTGAGTAACTCTGGAATAAATCTCGAGTTACGGCACTGTTCTCGATTCTATGAAAGTGAATTTTTAATCCGTAGGTTCAGAGTTCGAACCCCTGCGCCCTCATTTTCTTACTTTCTTTCATAACGACTTGCTATTCGTTGACATCCTCTTACTTGTCCCCACTTTGGGAGCTACTTGCCGACAGGACTTTTCTATCCGGCATGTGCACCCACAGCTATTAATGTCGCTGCTGGGTGGACAGCCGCTTGTGTTGCAGTGGCTACTTGTTATGCCAATGCAGATAGTGCATACGCTGATTGTCTAACTGCCGCGACCGATGCTTGTCTTGCTGCATGTCCCGTGGAATAAGTAAACTATGAAATCTGGATCCCGTACGACAAGATGCGGAATCCAGTTTGATTCTTGCTGTTGAATCAAAACTGCGTACACTAGAGTCAGTCTATCATAGTGATGGTCAACGCGTTAACTCTCACACTTCTAAGCAAGATTTTCTGTTATATAAACTCCTGGAGGTCAAAATGAATTCACCATTTTTGCTGATATTCATGGCCATGTGTCCCTTTTTGCTGCTTTCCCTATTTATTTCCTGGTGGAGCCGCAGACTGCAAAGAACGAACTTAGGCCAGAATGGCGCCACTAAAATTCCTACATACAAAACTACCATCGTTTATGTGGTTGCGATTCTCATCATAATATTCTTACCACAGCC